>JAHEDN010000091.1 GCA_024641225.1 Burkholderiales bacterium
GATGTCCTCGTTGGCGAGTCCGTTGCGTTCGGCGCCGAAAACGAACGCGACGTCGCCCGGCTCGCTGGCGAGATGCGAGTGTGCGCGCGCGGCCGCACTGCGCAGGTCGAGCAGCGGCGGTCCGAACTCGCGTGCGTAGCCGGTCATGGCGAAGGACAGGCGCACGCCGTCCAGGGCCTGCGTCAGCGACTCGTGCACGCTCGCCTTCTGAAGCACGTCCGCGGCATGGGTCGCAAAGGCGAGCGCCTCGTCATGGCTGCGGAACTCCGGCTCGCGCGGCGCCACCACGGCCAGCCGGCCGAAGCCCATCGTGCGGATCGCGCGCGCCGCAGCGCCGATGTTGCCCGGATGGCTCGGCGCCACCAGCACGAAGCGGATGCGGTCGGCGACGGCGGTCTCCATGAAGTCGTCTTTCCCGGCGGCCGGCGCGATCGGCTCGCAACAGTAGAATGCGCGGCCAGTCTAGCGGCGCGTCGCCGATGCGCCCTGCTCCTTCGACAATCCGTCTCCCGATGCACCCGATGCTGAACACGGCCGTGAAAGCGGCCCGCAAGGCGGCAGCGATCATCAATCGCGCCAGCCTCGACCTCGACCTGATCCGTGTGTCGACCAAGGGACGGCGCGACTTCGTGACCGAGGTCGACCGCGCCGCGGAGGCGGTGATCATCGAGACGCTCTCAACCGCCTACCCGCAGCACGCCTTCCTCGCCGAGGAAAGCGGCGCCAGCGAAGGCGGGCGCGATGCCGAGTACACGTGGATCATCGATCCGCTGGACGGCACGACCAACTTCATCCACGGCTTTCCGCAGTACGCCGTATCGATCGGGCTGCGCCACCGCGGCCAGCTGACGCAGGCCGTCGTCTACGACCCGACGCGCAACGAGCTGTTCACGGCCAGCCGCGGCCGCGGCGCGTTCCTCAACGATCGACGCATCCGCGTCTCGCGCCGCGGGCAGCTGCGCGAATCGCTGATCGGCACCGGCTTTCCGTTCCGCCAGCTCGAGCACCTCGACGAGTACGTGCGCATGTTCAAGCGCATCACCGAGGAAACTGCCGGGATCCGCCGCCCCGGCGCCGCCGCGCTCGACCTCGCCTACGTCGCTGCCGGGCGCCTCGACGGGTTCTGGGAGTTCGGCCTGTCCCCCTGGGACATGGCCGCCGGCACGCTGATCATCATCGAGGCCGGCGGCTACGTCTCCGATTTCGACGGCGAGGAAAATTACCTCTTCACCGGCAACGTGGTCTGCGGCGCCCCGAAGATCCACGAGCAGCTGCTGGCGCTGGTGCAGGACGTGCACCGCCGCGGCGAGCGGGCCGCGACCTGATTCGACCCCCCGCCGGCATGGCCGCGCCCAACGCCAAGGCGACGCGCGAAAGCGAGCCTTCCGGCCATACGCCGATGATGCAGCAGTACCTGCGCATCAAGGCGGAACATCCGGACGTGCTGATGTTCTACCGGATGGGCGACTTCTACGAGCTGTTCTACGACGACGCGCGCCGTGCCTCAAAGCTGATCAACATCACGCTGACCCAGCGCGGCGCCTCGGCCGGGGCGCCAATCCCGATGGCCGGCGTGCCGGTGGTGTCGGTCGAGCAGTACCTGGCGCGGCTCGTGAAGCTCGGCGAGTCGGTGGCGATCTGCGAGCAGATCGGCGACCCGGCGACGAGCAAGGGCCCGGTCGAACGCAAGGTCGTGCGTGTGGTGACGCCGGGCACGCTGACCGAGCTGGCGCTGCTCGATGCCAAGAGCGATGCAGCGCTCGCGGCGCTGGCCTGCGATGGCCAGGGCGCCGTGGCGATCGCCTGGCTGGTGCTGGCCAGCGGCGACCTGCGCGTCTCGCGTACGACGCGCGGCGAGCTCGAATCCGAACTGGCGCGCATCGCACCCACCGAGGTGCTTGTCGCCGACGACGACCGCGCGCCGGCGCCCGAAACCGAAGCGAAGCTGCAGCGACTGCCGCCATGGCATTTCGACGCCGAGCGCGGCGCCAGGCTGCTGCGCGAGCGGCTCGGCGTCGCCACGCTGGCGGCCTTCGGCATCGCAGACGAGCCGCTGATGCTGGCCGCTGCCGGCGCACTGCTCAACTACGCGCAGGACACGCAGCAGGCGCCGTTGTCGCACGTGACGCGCATCACGGTCGAGCACGAGAGCGAGTTCGTCGCGCTCGATGCGGTGAGCCGGCGCAACCTGGAACTGACCGAGTCTCTGCGCGGCGACGGCGGACCGACGCTGTTTCGCCTGCTCGACCTGAACGCCACCGGCATGGGCAGCCGACGGCTGCGCCACTGGCTGCACCACCCGCAGCGGGAATCGGCGATCGCCCGCAGCCGGCAGGCGTTCATCGGCGCGCTGCACGACCTCGGCCTGGCCGAGGACGCGCAGGGGCCGTTACGACACGTGCCCGACCTGGATCGCATCGCCGCGCGCATCGCGCTCGCCAGCGTGCGGCCGCGCGAGCTGGCAGCGCTGCGCGACGCCGGACCGCGGCTGGCTGCGGTCAGCGAGTTGCTTCAGCCGATCGACACGCCCGATGGCGCCGCATGGCGCGAGCGATGCCTGCTGCCGCAGGCGATCGGCGAGGAGCTCGGCCGTGCGCTGCTGCCGGAGCCGGCGGCGCAGCTACGCGACGGCGACGTGATCGCCGCGCGCTTCGACGCCGAGCTGGACGAGCTGCGCGCGCTGCGCGACAACGTCGGCCAGTTCCTGATCGACCTGGAATCGCGCGAGAGAACGCGCACCGGCATCACCAACCTGCGCGTCGAATACAACCGCGTGCACGGCTTCTACATCGAGGTCACGCACGGCCAGGCCGCCAAGGTCCCCGACGACTACCGCCGCCGGCAGACGCTGAAGAACGCCGAGCGCTACATCACGCCGGAACTGAAGGCGTTCGAGGACAAGGCGCTGTCGGCGCAGGAGCGGGCACGGGCGCGCGAGCGCGAACTGTACGAGGCGCTGATCGCGCGGCTGCAGCCGCGGGTGGCCGAGCTGCTCGCCACCGCCGACGCGGTGGCCACCGTCGATGCACTCGCCGCGCTGGCCCGTCATGCGCAGCGCGCGCGCTGGGTTGCACCCGAGTTCGGCGACGCGCCGGGCGTCGAAATCCGCGGCGCGCGGCATCCGGTGGTCGAAGACCAGATCGAACAGTTCGTCGCCAACGACTGCACGCTCGGCCCCGGCCGCCGGCTGCTCGTGATCACCGGTCCCAACATGGGCGGCAAGTCGACCTACATGCGCTCGATCGCACTGATCGTGCTGCTCGCCTACGCCGGCAGTTACGTTCCGGCCGACGCG
The DNA here is from genome assembly GCA_024641225.1 of Burkholderiales bacterium. Lineage (GTDB taxonomy): Bacteria > Pseudomonadota > Gammaproteobacteria > Burkholderiales > Burkholderiaceae_F > JADJWR01. Next base: position 3,296 of record JAHEDN010000091.1, read on the forward strand.
GCGCGGCTCGGGCCGGTCGACCGCATCCTCACCCGCATCGGCGCTGCCGACGATCTCGCACGCGGCGCCTCTACTTTCATGGTCGAGATGACCGAGGCGGCAGCAATCCTGAACCGCGCGACCGATTCGAGCCTGGTGCTGATGGACGAGATCGGCCGCGGCACTTCGACCTTCGACGGGATGGCGCTCGCCGCAGCGATCGCCCGCGCGCTCGCCGAGAACAACCGCTGCTTCACACTGTTCGCGACCCATTACTTCGAACTGACCCAGCTGGCGCAGTGGCTGCCGGAGGTCGCCAACGTGCATGTCGCGGCAGCTCAGGCACGCGGCAAGGTCGTGTTCCTGCACGAGGTTCGCGAGGGGCCGGCCAGCCAGAGCTACGGGCTGGCGGTGGCGCAGCTCGCCGGCGTGCCGCCGGAAGTGGTGCGCCGCGCACGATCGCTTCTCGCGCAGCTCGAGCAGCGGGCCGCGGGCGCGCAGCCGCAGCTCGACCTGTTTGCGAGCGGCGACGGCGCGCCCGCCGCGGCCGAAGACACGCCGCCGACCGATGCGTCCGCCGACGAACTGCGCGAGAGACTCGCGGCGACCGACATCGACTCGCTCTCGCCGCGAGAAGCGCTCGCGCTGCTATACGAACTGAAGGCGCTCGGCGCGCGCTGACCCGCCGGTCAGTGCTCGGTGTCGTCGCGCGGCGAGTGAAGGTCCTGCGGCTCGACCACGCGCAGGAAGGCGGGCACCTGCGGACGATCGGCCGCCGCCAACTCGGCGTCGCTGGCCCGCTCCACGTTGCGCACGTGCACGTCGAAGCGCAGCGCCCAGCCGGCCAGCGGGTGGTTGCCGTCGAGCACCGCCACACCCTCGGCGATGTCGGTCACCGTGTAGACGCGACCGTCGGCCTGCCCCGGCAGCCCCTCGTAGCGCATGCCGACCTCGACCTTGGGTCCGAGCTTGCGGCACTCGACCAGATGCACGAGCGACGCGTCGGCATCGCCAAAGGCCTCGTCAGGCTCCAGCATCACCGTCCCGCGATAGCCGGCGTCCTGCCCGGCCAGCGCCGCTTCGATGCGCGGGAAGATGTCGCCCGCGCCGTGCAGGTACGCCAGCGGCGATTCGGACCTCTCGAGCAGGTTCCCCTGCGCGTCGAACATCGACACGTCGAGGCTGACCAGGCAACCGTCTTCGATCTTCACGACTTGGACGTCATTCGGCGATATCCTCGTTGCCGATTATGGCCCCGACCGCACTGACCCATCTCGGCAGCCACCCGGTCACCTGGTTCATGCGCGAGGTCTGGCAGCGGCGCCCGCTGCTCGTCCGGCAGGCGCTGCCCGGCTTTCGCCCACCGGTGACGCGCGAACAGATGTTTGCGCTCGCAGCCCGTGACGATGTCGAGTCGCGCTGCGTGACCGCCTTCCGCGGGCGCGTCCGGCTGGCGCACGGTCCGCTCGCAGCGGGAGCACTGCCCGCGGTCACGCGCAGGCGCTGGACGTTGCTGGTCCAGGGGCTGGACCTTCATCTGCCCGCCGCGCATGCGCTGCTGCAGCGCTTCCGCTTCGTCTCGGACGCACGTCTCGACGACCTGATGGCGAGCTACGCCACCGACGGTGGCGGTGTCGGTCCGCACGTCGACTCGTATGACGTATTCCTCCTCCAGGCGCGCGGCCGTCGTCGCTGGCGCATCAGCCGGCAGCGCGACCTTGCGCTCGTGGAAGGCCTGCCACTGAAGGTCCTCGCCGACTTCCGTCCGGGCGAGGAATGGGTGCTCGAGCCCGGCGATCTGCTTTACCTCCCGCCGGGCGTCGCACACGACGGCGTGGCGCTCGGCGAGTGCATCACGCTGTCGGTCGGTTTCCGTGCGCCAGCGTGGCAGGAGCTCGTCGAGCCGTGGTTCCTGCAGCAGGCCGGTCGCGCGACGCTCAAGGGCCGCTACGCGGATCCGGGCGCGCGGCCGACGCGAAGGCCCGGTGCACTTCCCGTCGAGATGATCGAGCGGGCGTGGCAGCGACTGTCGCGCCTGCGGCCGCGGCGCAGCGATGCCGTCGAAATGCTGCTTGCGCAGTTGACGGAGCCGAAGCCGCAGGTGATCTTCGATCGGCCGCGACGTCCGCCGGCTCTGGACGCGTTCGCGCGCACCGCGGCGGCCGGCCGCCTCAGGCTCCGCGCCGATGCACGCAGTCGTTGCCTGTACGCTGGGCGCTATTTCGCCATCAACGGCGAGGTCTGCGCGCCGGGCGACTTCGATCCTCGCCTGGCACGGCTTGCCGATACGCGTCAACTGGACGCAGACTCGCTATGCAGCGCTCCCGCGACGCTGCTGGCCATGTTGCATCAGTGGCTGGTCGCGGGCTGGCTGCACCGCGAAAGCCTGCGAATGTCGAGCGATGAACGAGCCCATACCTGACCCGCCGCCGCGACTTGCGATCGGATCGCGCGCCGAACTGGAGGCCGCGCTGCTGCAACTGATCGGCCGCGTGCGGCTGCAACTTCGCGTTTCGTCGACGGACCTGTCGGTGCTTGCGCTCGGCGACATGCGGCTGGTCGATGCGATGCGCTCGATGCTGGTGTCGCATCCGACCGGCCGCATCCATCTTCTGGTCGACGACATGGCGTGGCTCGATACGCGTGCGCCGCGGCTGCGCAGCCTGCAGCGCAGCTTTTCCCATTCGCTGCTGGTCCGCCGCAGTGATCGGCAGGACCAGGTCGGGCACGACGTCGTGGCGCTCGGCGACGATCGCGACGCGCTGCGGCTGCAGCCCACGATCGGCATCCGTGGCGAGCTGTCGCTGGACAGCGGCACGCTCGCACGACCGCTGATCAGCGAGTTCGACCGGCGCTGGGAACGCGCCACTCACAATCAACCGTCCCAGCCTCTCGGGCTCTAGGCAGACCGCGCGTTCGGGAGAGCGGACCCTGCCTTCCGATGCGGCGCCGCAGCAGGTACAATCACGTACGCGTTTCCGGTATACCGGCAGCAACCTGGCGGTCCACCGCCGTTCCCCGAGCCGAAGGCGCTTCACGACCAACCGAAACAGGAACCTTGCCCAAATGATGACCCGAACGCTCGTTGCCGCTTCCCTGATGGTTCTCGCCCTCGCCGCTTGCGGCAAGAAGGAAGCGCCCCCGGCCGCCCCGGCGCTAGCTCCTGCGCCCGCTGCCGCGCCAGCTCCGGCTCCGGCTGCCGCCCCGGTTCCGACCGCCGAGCCGGCGAAGGAGGCTGCTCCCGCTGCTGCCCCGGCGCCCGCCGCCGATGCGGCAAAGGACGAAGCTGCCAAGAAGCAGTAGGAAAAATACGCGACCGCCCGGTGCGGTGTGCGTTTCAAAAAGGGCCGGTCGTACCGGCCCTTTTTTTCATTTTCTCGCCGGCTTCGCCTTAGCAGCGCTGCCAGGGCAGGCCGCTGTCCTGATCGGCGACCAGTACCTCGTCGTCGGCGCAGCCGATGACCGCGGCGAGCGCGGCCCGCGCGAGACGAGGCTGGTTGTTGCGCCGGCTCAGGTGCGCGGCGGCCACGAGTTGCAGCGAGCGGCGATCGAGCCGCTGCAGCAACGCAGCGGCCTGGATGTTGGACAAGTGGCCCAGATCGCCGAGGATGCGCGCCTTGAGGAATGGCGGATACGCGGAGATGCGCAGCATCTCGACATCGTGGTTGCACTCGAGCATCAGCGCGTGCACGCCCGCAAGCGCATCGAAGACGTCTTCACCCGGCGAACCGACATCAGTGAGAACGCCGAGCCGACGATCGCCATCGCCGAACACGTACTGCAGCGGTTCGGCCGCGTCGTGCCCCACCGTGAACGGCACCATCCGCAGCGCGCCGATGGCGACGATCTCGCCGGCGACGACCTCCGAGAAGCCCGTCTCGAGCGATGCCGCGCGCGCCGTTCCTGCGGAGCAGAACACCGGCAATGGCGCCCGCCGCAACAGCGCGCGCACACCGCCGACGTGATCGCTGTGCTCGTGCGTCAGTACGATCGCATCGAGATCGTCGACAGTCAGTCCCGCGCGCGCAAGCCGAATCTGCAGCTGGCGGCCGTTGAAACCGTTGTCGAGCAGCACGCGCGTGACGCGCAGCCCGTCGCCGGCCTCGACCACCGTGGCGTTGCCTTCGCTGCCCGAGCCGAGGCAGCAGAAACGCAGCACCGCTGTCTCGCCGCGCCTAGCGCAGTTGCTGGTTGATCTGCGCCAGGATCTTGCCGGCCGTCGGGCTGGCGTCGGGCTTGCCGTCTCGATCCTGCACGGTGACCACGGTGCGCTCGCCGGTCGCCGCGACCTGCACGCGGAACTGCTGCGCTTCGACCTTGTATTCGCGACCGAACAGCTTGGAGAAGAAGCCCTGCTGTTCGCGCTGCTTCTGCTCGACCTCGGGATCGAGGTAACGGACGAAATACATTCCTTTGGCGCGGTCGCGATCCTCGACTGTGAAACCGCCACGATCCAGCGCCAGGCCGACACGTCGCCAGGCGCGATCGAACGGTTCATCGATGCTGACCCGGGCCGGATTCGAAGCGTCCGCCGGCAGCAGGCGCGCAATTTCCGGCGGCGCCGCTACGGCGGCCGTGGTCGGCGCAGCCGAGGCCGTCGTCACCGCCTGCGGCTGTGCCGCCGGCGCAAAGCGAAGCGCAAGGCGCTGCAGCAGTTCGGCCTCCAGTTCCGGATCCGATGGCCGCGGCTGCCACATCGTGCGGTCCTGGGCCGACGACGTGTACACCTCGATCATGCCCCGGTGGCTGACGAAGATCTCCGACGTGTTGGCCGCGGTGCGTTCGACGCGAAAGCGGAACTTGTCCTGCTCGCCGGTCGAGAACACCTGGTCGAGCACGCGTCCGATCGTGCTGCGGATGATGTCCTGCGGCAGCTTGGCCCGGTTCTCCGCCCACACCGTCTCGACGACGCCAAGCTTGGGATCCTCGCGCTCGATCGCCAGCCCGATCGACGGCAGGAACCCGCGCACGACCGCAAAGGCCTGCTCGGGCGGGACGTCGACCACCAGCCAGCGCTGCGTGCCCGCCCTCTCGATGCGCGCGGTGGGTACGGCCGGCGCAACCGTGGCCAGGCCGCCGGGGCTCTGCTGCGGGCGACTGGCTGCAGCCGCCATCGTTGCGCTGGCGGTGACGGGACCAGCGCGTTCGGGCACCGCAAAGCGATCGTCGCGCGGCAGCTGCGAAAGATCCGGCGGCACTTCGAGCGTGCGCGGCGGCGCTGCGCTCGAGTATTCGATCTTGTCGGTGCCCAGCCCGATCGAACTGCAGCCGGCCACCAGCACGGCGGTCGCCAGCGCCGCCAAAGCGCCCGAAAAACCGGCGCGTGACTTCATCAATCTCTCCTTGGCCACGGACGACAATCCCTACAGCAGTCCGAGTTCGCTCAGCGCAGCCTCGACGACGGGCTGGCTCGCTTCAGCCAACGGCACCATGGGCAGGCGAATGCCGCTGCCAATG
>JAHEDN010000092.1 GCA_024641225.1 Burkholderiales bacterium
CGGCTGGCGGATCGCTCGGCCGAGGCCGCTAAACAGATCGCCGCCCTGGTGAAGACGATCCAGACCGACACCCAGGACGCGGTGGCGGCCATGGAGAAAAGCACTCACGGCGTGGTCGAGGGCACCAAGCTTTCGGATGCGGCGGGCACCGCGCTCGCCGACATCGGCCGGGTCTCGCGGCAGCTTGCCGAACTGATCGAGCGCATCGCAGGCAGCACCGAGGAACAGGCCAACTCGGCTGACGGCGTGGCGCAGGCCATCGAGCGCATCCTCAGTGTCAACGAGCAGACCACCGAGGGCACGCGGCGCGCCGCCGAGTCGATTGGCCAGCTGGCGGGCCTGGCGCGGGAACTCAAGGATTCGGTGGCCCGCTTCCGGGTCGCCTGACGCCCGGCAGCCGGGGGTACGAATGGGCGATATGAGGATGCCGCAGCAGTTGATCGAGACGGGCCCCGACGCGGCGCCGCTGACCTGGCTCGCCGGCGAGATCCGCGTTGCCACCGAGGCCGCGGTCGCAGGCGTCCGCCAGTTCCTCGCCGGGGGCGATATCGAGCCACTGCGCCAGGCACGCGAACAGGTCCATCAGACAGTCGGCGCGCTGCGCATGGTCGAACTGCGCGGCGCCGCGCTGCTGCTGGATTCGATCGAGCAGTTGCTCAAGCGGTGGGAGAGCGCGCCTGGCGATTGCGACGCCGCTGCCGCGCAGAAGATCGAAGGCGCGCTGCAGGCGCTGCTCGCGTACCTCGAAGGGCTGCGAGCCGGTCGGGCCGACCAGCCAATCAGGCTTTTCCCCCACTACCGCGATGTCCTTGAGCTAGCCGGCGCGGCCCGCGTGCACCCGGCCGATCTGATGTTCCCCGACCTGACCCGGCGGCCGGCGCTGAAGGCGATTGGCGTCATGCCGATGACGGCCGACCAGCTGCGCGTGCGGCGGGCGCGGTTCGAGGGTTCCCTGCTCCGTTTCCTGCGCGATCCGTCGGACCAGGCATCCCGCCGCGACATGCGCGATTCGCTGTTCGATCTCGAGCGGCTGCCGCAGCGCGGGCTGGCGCGCAGCTTCTGGTGGGTCGTGCGCGGCCTGCTCGATGCGCTCGAAGCCGACGCGCTCGCGGTCGACGTCGACCTGAAGCGGGTACTCGCGCGCGTGAATCTGCAGATGCGCCGCCTGATCGAGGGGCGCAGCGCAGTTGCCGAGCGTCTGCTCGTCGACGCGCTGTATTACATCGGACGCGCCGACCCGAACGTGGCACGGGTAGCCGAAGTGCGCCAGCTCTACGACCTCGACGCGTTGTTGCCCGCCGACTACGAACGCTCGAAACTCGTGCCGGTCGACGCCGACCAGGTGCGCTTGCTGCGCCACTCGCTGGCCGAGGCAAAGTCGTTCTGGAGCGAGACTGTCGCCGGCAGCGACATTGCGACATTCATCCACAGCATCGAACAGGCACGCAGCGCCTCCGCGGCGCTCGAACTGGGGCCCGTCGAAGAGCTGCTCGGTGAGATCGGCAGACTTGCTGCGGATCTTTCCGACGCACCCGTCTCGGTCCAGGAGGCGCTATCGATCGAGGTCGCGACCGCGCTGCTGCTCGTCGACCTAGGCGTCGACGAGCTGCCCACCCTCGACGAACGCTTCGAAGAACGCGCCCGCTCGATGATCGGGCGGCTGTATGCCGTCCGCGGCGGAGAGACGCCGGCGGAAGTCGACCCGCTGCTCACCGAGCTGGCACGCAAGGCCCAGGACCGGCTGACGATGCAGACGGTCATCACCGAGATGAACGGGCTGCTGCGCGAGGTCGAGCAGCAGCTCGACCGTTTCTTCCGCAAACCCGAAGCGCGCGACGAGCTTGGCGCGCTCGACGGGAAGCTCGAGCAGACGGCGAGCGTTCTGGCGCTGCTCGGCTTCGACGACGCCGTGGCGGCGCTTGACGACGCGCGGGCAACCGTGCAGCGGTATGCGGATCCGGCCACCGCACTCGACGAGGCCGACTTCAGTCGTCTGGCCGGCAACCTTGGCGCCGTGGGCTTTTTCGTCGAAACATTGCAGCAGGACAGTGACCGACCCCGCAGCCACTTCAACTGGGATCCGGCGAGCGCCGCGTTCAGCGCTGACATGGCCGCCTCGTCGAGCGCCGAGCCTGACGAGGACGAGGAGGACGAGTTCGGGCTGCAGGCCTACGCCAGCGAACATGGCGCCGCGGAAGACAACGTCGAGTCCGCGACCCGCGAACATCTGAAACAGGCGCGCGAGTTGGCGGCCCACCTGACGGCCGCACCGGCCGATGCCGCAGCGGCACGGCAGCTCTATGAGGTCATGCAGTCCCTCGCCAACGACGCCGACCTGCTCGATGACGCCGCGCTGAAGGCCAGTGCGCGCGATGCCGCGGCCTTGGCCCGGGAGCTGATGGAGAAGCCGGACGCCTCGCTGGCAGCCCGGCTGGCACAGGCGCTGGCGCCGACGTCGGCCGTGCCACCGCCACCGCCTGCCCCGGCGCCCCTGCCGCAAACGCAGGATGCCGCCGACCAGGAGTTGCTGGCGATCTTCGTCGAGGAAGCCGAAGAAGTCCTGGCCGGTATCGACGAGCAACTCGACGCGCTGCGCGCAGCGCGCGACGACAAGGCACGCCTGACCACCGCGCGCCGCGCCTTCCACACACTGAAGGGCTCGAGCCGCATGGTCGGGCTGGCGCAGTTCGGCGAGGGCGCGTGGGCGGTCGAGCAGTGCTTCAATGCCTGGCTGTCGCAGGAGCGCGCTGCCACCGATGACCTGATCGCGATGGCCGCCGCGGCGCGCGTGTTGATGGGCGAGTGGACCCACCGCATCAGCCGCGACGCTGCTGCCGCGATCGATCCGCAGCCGCTGGTGGACGCGGCGCAAAGCGTGCGCGACGGGAAGCCGTTCGAGATCGATCCGGCGCTGCTGGCGCACGCGGCCGAAGATGCGGCTCAACCGGCGCGCGATCTCGACATCTTCGAGGAATTCGAGTCTCTGATCGAATCGGCCACCGAACCGGCCGCCGAGCCGGCCGCAGCAGCATTCAGCGACGAAACACTTGCCGAGCAGCCTGCCGCCATGCCGATACCAGAGGCAGAGCCCACACCCGAGATCGCGTTCGCGGAGGCGCTCAAGCCGGCAACCGAAGACGCCACCGGAAAATGGGGGCTCGCCGAGGAAATGGCATCGGCGAGCAGTGAGGATGAAGCCACACCGCCGCCCGAGTCTGAAGAACCGTCGGCAGCCGAGCCGATCGCCGGCGAAGGCGACGAACTGCGTCGCATCGGTCCAGTAATCATCAGCCACGGCCTGTACAGCGTCTTCCTCAGCGAAGCCGACGAGAGCATTCGCACGCTGGCCCAGGACATCGCCGAATGGCGCTTCGAGCCGAACCGGCCGGTGTCGTCCACCGCAATGCGATGCGCCCACTCGTTGGCCGGAATCACGGCCACGGTCGGCCTGCAAACCGTCTGGGCGCTGGCCGATCCGTTCGACGACCTGCTCCATGAGTTGGGAGACAACGAGGACGTCGCGCCTGCGGTGCTGACAGGCGCCCAGTTCGATTCGCTGGAGCGTGTCATCGAGCGAATTCGCGGCATGCTGCATCAGTTCGCCGCGGGAATCTTTCCGCCGGAGGCGCCTGCCGAGGTCGCTGCGATCCATGACCTGGTGAGCTTCGCTCGCGCCTCCCGACACCTTGTCGCCGACCACGGAGCGACACCCGAGGCCGCCGCCGAAGCAACGGCGGCAGAGGCCGCTGGCGGCGTCAGCGAAACAGTGCCGGCAGAGACAGCCGCAACGCCGGACGGCGCCGCTGCGAGCGAGGCAGAGGCGGGGATCACCTCTCCAGCAGAGCCTGTAATCGCGATCACGGTGTCGGACGACATCGACGCCGATCTGCTGCCCGTCTTCCTCACCGAAGCCACCGACCTGCTGCCGACGGTTGGAAGCCGGCTGCGAGCCCTCGCGGAGCACCCTGCCGATCACGCGCCGATGCGCGAACTGATGCGCCTGCTGCACACCGTCAAGGGCAGCGCCCGCATGACCGGGGCAATGCGCCTGGGCGAACTCATGCACGACATGGAAGCGCGCATCGAGGCGGCGATGGCGCTTTCGCAACTGCCGGCGGACCTGATCGACGACCTGCTTGCCCGGTACGACGTCGCGATGACCCTGTTCGAGGGCCTGCAGCAGGGTGTGGCGGTTGCACTGCCGACGCTCGCCGCGGAGCCGGAGACGCCGGTCGCGCCGACTGCAGTCGCCGAAGCGCCAGCGCCAACAGCCGAGCCGACACCGACGCCGGCCGAGGCCGAACCAACAGAAGCCGCACCGGCCTCGACATCGGCGCCTTCGTTCGTTCGCGTTCGCGCCGATGTGCTCGACCGGCTGGTCGACCAGGCCGGCGAGGTGCTGATCGCGCGCTCGCGCGTCGAGAACCACACCGCGACGGTGAAGGCGTCGCTGGCCGACCTGAACGAAAACATCCAGCGGCTGCGCGGGCAGATGCGCGATCTGGAGATCCAGGCCGAGGCGCAGATCCAGGCGCGCTCGGAGAAGCTGGAGCGCGAATCGGCGGCCTTCGATCCGCTCGAGTTCGACCGCTTCACGCGGCTGCAGGAACTGACCCGGATGATCGCCGAGTCCATCGAGGACGTGGCGACGATCCAGTCGACGATGATGAAGGGCCTGCAGACCAGCGAATCCGACCTCTCGGCCCAGTACCGGCTGACGCGCGAGCTGCAGCAGCAGTTGATGCGGGTGCGGCTGGTGCCGTTTGCGAGCATCTCCGAGCAGCTTTACCGCATCGCGCGGCAGGCCGCCAAGGAAGTCGGCAAGCGCGTGAATGTCGACATCCGCGGCGGCCGTACCGAACTGGACCGCGTCGTGCTGGAACGCATGGCCGGGCCCTTTGCGCACATGGTGCGCAACGCCATCGTGCACGGCATCGAGACGCCGCAGGCGCGCGTTGCGGCCGGCAAGGCGGAAGCGGGCGAACTGCGCATCGAAGTCCGGCAGGAAGGCAGCGAGATCGTCATCGCGATCGGCGACGACGGCGCCGGGCTCGACCTCGAACGGATCCGCACGCGGGCGCTGGCCACCGGGCTGCTGCGCGCAGATCAGCAGCCGAGCGAACGCGAACTGATGGACCTCGTCTTCGCGGCGGGCCTCACGACCGCCACCGACGTCACCGAACTCGCCGGCCGCGGCGTCGGCCTCGACGTCGTGCGCACCGAAATCTCCGGCTTTGGCGGACGCGTGGCGATCGCCTCGGAGAGCGGCCGAGGCACACGTTTCACGCTGAACCTGCCGCTGACACTTGCGGTCACGCAGGTCGTGCTGGCCTCGGTCGGCGGCCGCCGCTACGCCATCCCGGCCGGCATGGTCGAGCACGTCAAGCGCATACGGCCTGAAGACGTCGCCGAGGCGATCGCCGAGGGCATCATCGATCTGCCGGGGGTCGGCGAAGTGGCGCTGCGCGCATTCGCGCAACTGCTCGGCGAGGACATGACGCTGCACCAGGGACGGCAGGTGCCCGTGCTGGTGCTGCGCTCAGGCGACGATCGCATGGCAATCGTCGCCGACGAGGTCTCCACGAACCAGGAAGTAGTGGTCAAGAACGTCGGCGCGCAGGTGTCGCGGCTGGCCGGGATCCTTGGCGCGACGATCCTGGGCAACGGCGAGATCGTGCTGATCCTCAACCCGGTGCAGCTGATCGTTCGCGCGCCCGAACCACCACGGCTGTTGCACTCGTCCACCGCGGTGCCGAAGGAAGAGCGGGAAGAGCACGCCCCCGCCGCGCCCACGAGCGAAGCCGGCGTCACCCTGACGGCCGCGCCTTTGGTCATGGTCGTCGACGACTCGCTGACCGTGCGCCGCGTCACGCAGCGGCTGCTGGAGCGCAGCGGCTACGAAGTCATGCTGGCCAAGGACGGTGTCGACGCGCTGCGTCAGCTACAGGACGTGCGCCCCGACGTGATGCTGGTCGACATCGAGATGCCGCGCATGGACGGCTTCGACCTGACGCGCCATGTGCGCGGCACCGAGCTGACGCGGTCGATCCCGATCGTGATGATCACCTCGCGCACCGCCGACAAGCACCGGCGGATGGCGATGGAACTCGGTGTGAATGCGTACCTCGGCAAGCCGTACCAGGACAACGAGCTTCTCGATCTGCTCAGCAGCTACGTGCAGGAGCGCGTCCTCGCCTGAACCAAGGCGCCACGCTACGAGTCAACTACCGGCAGTACGTGAGTTTCCGGAGGCGCATTCCGGCCATTGGCTGTACCGGAGTCTTGGGAGTAAGGTAACTTTATCGAACTCGGTGCAAGCCGAGCCAACCTCGCACTCGGTGCGGGGAAAGGGGCCAGCCAGGCGGCTGGCCCTTTGCTTGTGCGGCCGCGCCTACAATCCGCGCCGCCCCCTGCCGCATATCGGACCGTGACCTTCATCGACAAGCTCAAGTCGCGCTGGCAAAGCGCCGACTCCCTGCTCTGCGTCGGGCTCGATCCCGATCCGACCCGCTTCCCGGCTTACCTGCGCGAAAGAGACGACGCGATCTTCGCCTTCTGCGCGGACATCGCCAACGCCACCGCGCCGTACGCATGCGCGTTCAAGCCGCAGATCGCCTACTTCGCCAGCGCGCGCGCCGAGGACCAGCTCGAAAGCCTGATTGCCCACCTGCGCCAGCAGCATCCGCAGGTCCCGGTCGTGCTCGACGCCAAGCGCGGCGACATCGGCGCGACCGCAGAGCACTATGCCCGCGAGGTGTTCGAGCGCTATGGCGCCGACGCGGTCACGCTGTCGCCCTACATGGGGCACGACTCGATCGAACCGTACCTCGCCTACGCCGACCGCGGCCTGTTCCTGCTATGCCGGACCAGCAATCCCGGCGGCGACGACCTGCAGATGCTCGACGTCGCCGGCGAGCGCCTGTACGAGCGGATCGCGCATCTGGCAGCCTCGCAATGGAACCGCAGCGGCCAGCTCGGTCTGGTGGTCGGCGCAACCTACCCCGCCGAACTCGCGCGCGTGCGCGCCATCGCCGGCGAGCTGCCGCTGCTGGTGCCGGGCATCGGCGCACAGGGCGGCGACGTGCAGGCCTGCGTCTACGCCGGCCGGACGGCAGACGGCACCGGCATGCTGATCAACTCCTCGCGGGCGATCCTCTACGCGAGCACCGGCGAGGACTTCGCCGAGGCCGCTGCCGCAGCCGCGCGGCGCACGCGAGACGAGATCAACCGCTACCGGCACCCGTGAATTCACTGCGGGCACCTGCCCACCGAACTCGACCGCCGCGCCGGGGCTGCGCGCAGGCGCTGGCGGGCCGGTCCGTGGCCGCCACGAAGGAACGCGTCTACTTGCGCAGCAGCGCCGGCGCGTAATGCTTCATGTAGTCGCGCAGGATCGATGCAAAGTCGGCGTCCTGCGGAAAACCCATCCAGGTCGCGCGGGCGGTGTCGAAGCGCGCCGGCCAGCTGCGCACGATCGCCGCGATCGGCTCGTCGATCTGGAACCTGACGCGCCCGGCAACCGCGTCACCGGCCGCAGCGCGCAGCGCGTCGATCATTTCGGCCACGGTCGCCGTAATGCCCGGCAGGTTCAGCGAGCGCACCGTGGCCCACAGTTCCTTCGGCACTTCGTGGGCGTGAATGAACGCCGCCACCGCGGTGCCCGGAGATGACATCCATACGCCGGTAGACGGCTCGACCGGGCAGATCGATTCCTCGCCCGCGAGCGGCTCGCGAATGATGCCGCTGGCGAAGCTGGATGCCGCCGCGTTGGGCTTGCCCGGCCGCACGACGATCGTCGGCAGGCGCACGCTGCGCCCATCGACGAATCCCTTGCGGGAGAAGTCGTTGACGAGCAACTCGCTGGCCAGCTTCTGCGTGCCGTAGCTCGTCTGCGGCGTCGGCGTCGTGGCATCGGTGACCACCGCCGGAAGCGGCTGCCCGAACACCGCGACGCTGCTCGCGAAGACGACCTTCGGCACCGGCTTGCCGCGCCGGCACGCCTCCAGCAGCAGGCGCGTACCGTCGAGGTTGACCCGCATGCCGAGATCGAAGTCGCGCTCGGCCGCGCCGCTGACCACCGCTGCAAGGTGAAACAGGCTGTCGGTGTCGTCGGCGACCGCGGCGCCGACGAACGCGGCATCGGAGATGTCGCCGAGCGCGTAGGTGACACGGCTGTCGGCGAACGGTTCGATGCATTCGCCCTGGTCGACGGCGACGATCCGCTCGATCGAACGCTCACGTCCCGCGGAGTCCGTCAGCGTTCCCCGCTCGCACAGCGCGCGGACCAGCCGCTGGCCGAGGAAACCCGTACCGCCGGTGACGACGACTTTCATCTGAACCCCCATGAGAAGACCGCGCAAGTCTATGCCCGCGACACGGCGTTCGACGCTGGACCCTTTCGGGCGGCACGAAAAACGCCCTGATCGGCATAGAAATCCGGCGCATCGTTTTCCGGCCACCAGCCCGGAATGCCGAGCACCGGCAGATGCCCAAGCAGCGACGGCGCGATCGCGACGCCCCGCACCCACCGTGCCGCAGCCTCGTCGGCCTGCGCCACGCTCGCACCCGCCAGCGGCACGCAGACCACCGCTGCGGTCAGCGCCTTGTACGGTGCCAGCAGCTTCTCGATCAGCGCGTGACCGAAGGCGAACGGCATC
>JAHEDN010000093.1 GCA_024641225.1 Burkholderiales bacterium
TGCGCCGTGGCATCTTGCCGCGGACGAAACGTCATAGTCCGGGGAAGGAATGGAAGTCCAACCACACGAGCTGGAGAATTTCAATCTGGCTGAGGCCGGTCAACAAAAGATTGTATGTTGGATACCCGCTGTCCGTGCGGCACCAGGGTACGTGCCAGCGCGACGAAATCAACGACTGCCTACGAGAATCTTGAGGCGATCTGCCCGACGACGGGTTGTGGCCGTTTGCCGAGACTGCCCCCGCTCGCCCAAAGCAGAGATTGGCAAGTCAGCCGCTCGCCGCGAAGGTCAACTCTTGGGCTTGAACGCGAGCGGGAACAACCGGCCACAACGAGAGATCGACGCGCTCGTCAGGCGACCCTGGGACTGACCCATCCCAAGGTGGAACAGACATAGCTCTGCGTTACGCACGCGGTGCCCAGTCCCAAGAAGCCGACCTTCAGCTCACTCGGTCGCTAGGTCGCAGCGACTGCCGATGAGGCCAACGCATGCATGGGCCTTATCGTCCATATCCAAGGCGGGCTGCGTCGATGGACAGTTCTAGAATCCCTCGACTCGACGATTAGTTCCCCGGCTACGAGACAGGTCCAACGGCCCGATGTAAGCCGGCTCTCGTTGAGAGCGCCTTCACCGACTCATAGCTGGCGAAGAAAAGTGCAAGGAGGACAGGGAGATGCCGATCGACCCGAACGCGGTAGCAAAGATGGCGCAGGACTACACCGCGGCCTGGAATTCCAAGTCGGCGGCGGCGGTGGCCTCGCACTATGCCGAGGATGGCCAGATAATCATCAACCGGGGCGAGCCGTGGAAGGGCCGTTCTGGGATCGTCGAGATGGCATCGGGCTTCTATGCCGACGTCCCTGACCTTTCACTGGTCTGCGATGAGATCCGCTGCGCCGGATCGCACGCCGTCTATGTTTGGACCTTCACTGGTCACGACGCCAAGACTGGCAACCCGCTGAAGGTACGTGGCTGGGAGGAATGGGAACTCGGCGACGACCTGAAGGTGAAGGCTTCACTCGGATGGTATGACGCCGACGACTATGCCCGACAAGTTGGGGCTGGCTGAAGAGGATTGTCGTTGGACTGCTGGGGGTCGTGAGCTCGCGGCCAATTCTTTCGGACGCTGCCGCTCAGTCGCCGCGCTGTCACCCGGTTCGATGCGCGCGCGCGGATGACTGCTCTCGCTGAATGCTGATCTTCACCGCAAATCCAGCGAATGGCCGGCAACCGGCGGATTCTGTTGAAAAACTCGATTCCCCTATCAGGTGCATCGCTTTCCAGAACACTCGACCTCTCAGAACGGCCTAGGATCGACGATCGATGGTCGGTTGATGGTCAGAAGATCCCCGAAAAATAGGCGAAGGGTGTCGCAAGCGAGTTTTTCAACAGAATCCGGCGTGGACCGGTCACTCGATCAGAAGATCGCGTATGGCTGCGAGGGGTCGGTTGCACCTGTTCGTCACCGTGACAAGCTGACGCCCGACCTGCATTTCGCAGTCGTCGGCACCGCTGCCTGCCGAACGTCTGCTTCGGAGATTTCGGTACGGCGTGCGCGGCGCCAGGCTATGTCTGCTCCGCCTTGACTTCGATCGTAGCCAGCGTCGACTCAAGAACGCGAAGAGGTCTGGATGTGGCCGGGGCCCGGTCCGCCACCGACAAGACCTCGGCCAAGTAAGACCCGCATGCAAATCGCGCAAGAAAACGGGCTGCATCCCAGCAACCCGTCGAGTTTGATGGCGCGCCACGCAAAATGCAGGATTCGAGTCAGTCCGATGCCGATGTCTGAGCAGATTCCTGGCCCGGCCAGCCGGGCACGCGGCGCTGGCGCTCAGCGCCGCGGGCGCGATTTTCGGAATTGCCGGCCGGGCAGCTCAGGATCTCTCTGCCGCCGCTTTCGCCTTGTCCTCAAGCGCCATCCACCGCGCCAGCTTCTCTTCGAGCAGCCGTTCAATGTCGGCGGCGCGCTCCGAGTCGGACTTCATCTGCGCCGCGCCGGTGGTGTGATAGTCGGCTGCGCTCATCTTCGCCAGCAGCGCCTGCTGTTCGCTCTCCAGCGATTCGAGCGCGGCAGGCAGCGCCGCCAGCTCGCGCTGTTCGTTGAACGAGAGCTTCACGCGCTCGCTCCGCCGCGGCACTGAAGGAGCCGCGCTGGGCGCGGCCGGGGCAGCCACGACCGGTGCCGGACGCTGCACAACCCAGTCCGAGTAGCCGCCCGCGTATTCGCGCCACATCCCCTCGCCCTCGGCGACCAGCGACTGCGTTGCGATCGCATCGAGGAATGCCCGGTCGTGGCTGACCAGCAGCAGCGTGCCGGAGTACCCGGCCAGCACCGATTCGAGCAATTCGAGCGACTCGATGTCGAGATCGTTGGTCGGCTCGTCGAGCACGAGCAGATTGGCGGGCAGCGCGAACAGCCGCGCCAGCAGCAGCCGGTTGCGCTCGCCGCCGGACAGCGTCTTCACCGGCGCATTGGCACGACGCGGCGGGAACAGGTACTCGCCGAGGTAGCTCATCACGTGCTTGCGGCTGCCGGCCACTTCGATCCAGTCGCCGCCGGGCGATACGGTCTGTGCGACCGTCCTGTCCTCGTCCAGCTGCGCTCGGAGCTGGTCGAAGTAGGCGACGGCGAGGTTGGAGCCGAGTTTCACCGTTCCGGCATCGGGCGCGAGTTCGCCGAGGATCAGCTTCAGCAGCGTGCTCTTGCCGGCGCCGTTCGGGCCGATCAGCGCCAGCCGGTCGCCGCGCTGGATGATGAGGTCGAGTTCGCGCACGATCGCGCGGCCGCCGAAAGACTTTGACACGCCGCGCAGCTCGGCCACCCGCTTGCCGCTGCGTTCGCCGGCGTCGAGCGCCAGCCTGGCCGTGCCGATGCGCTCGCGCCGCGCGCTGCGCTCGCTGCGCAGCATCTCCAGGCGGGTCACGCGGCCGGCGTTGCGCGTGCGGCGCGCCTCGATTCCCTTGCGGATCCACGCCTCTTCCTGCGCCCAGAACTTGTCGAACCGGCGCCGCGCGGTGGCTTCGGCTTCCAGTTCCACCTGCTTGCGGTCCTCGAACTGCGTGAAGTTGCCCGGGTAGCTGTGCAGCGCGCCGCGATCGAGTTCGACGATGCGCGTGGCCACGCGGTCGAGGAAGCGGCGGTCGTGTGTGATCACGATCGCCGCGCGGCTGCCGCGTGCCTCGGCGACGATCATGTCTTCCACTTGCTCGATGCCGTCGATGTCGAGGTGGTTGGTCGGCTCGTCGAGCAGCAGCAAATCGGGTTCGAGCGCGAAGGCCAACGCGAGTGCCGCGCGCTTGCGCTCGCCGCCCGAGCAACTCGCGGGCAGGCGCGTGCCGTCGACGCCGAAGCGGTGCAGGAATTCCGTCAGCCTCGCCTCGACGCGCCAGCGCTCGCGCTCGTCGGCCATCGACGGGATATGCCCGCGCAGCAGCAGGCTGTCGTGCAGATGCGCGGCCGGCGGCAGCACGGGTTCCTGCTCGACGCGCACCACATGCAGGCCGTCGCGCCGCTTGATCTCGCCGCCATCCAGCGCCGTCGCCCCCGCGATCACGCCGAGCAGCGACGACTTGCCGGTACCGTTGCGGCCAATCAGTCCGATGCGCTCGCCTTCGGTCACCGTCAGGCCTGCGCCGTCGAGCAGCGGCAGATCACCGTAGGCGAGTTCGGCGTCGAGCAGGGAAACGAGGGTCATGCGGCGGAGTTTCGGCGTGCGACTGCCGAAGATACGCGACTGGTGAATCCCCTGACCCTTGCGCCAGCGCAGGACCGGGCGGCGGCTGCGTTGCGTCCGGTGGGGGGGACGACGATCATCGGCGCTGGCCGCGCTGTCTACCGTTTCTGCCGCCGATGAACGAGGACCTGCACACTCCCGATGCCCCCGACGCCATAAGCGCGGACGAGCTGCTTGCGCTGTTGCGGGCCCTGGCCGTCGAAACACGGGGCGACAAGGCACCGCCGA
The DNA here is from genome assembly GCA_024641225.1 of Burkholderiales bacterium. GTDB lineage: Bacteria > Pseudomonadota > Gammaproteobacteria > Burkholderiales > Burkholderiaceae_F > JADJWR01. Next base: position 3,963 of record JAHEDN010000093.1, read on the forward strand.
TCGAACTCGACAGCCGGCTGATCGAGGATCTCGGCATCGACAGCCTGGAGCGGGTCGAACTCAACGTTCGTTTCGACGAAGCCTTCGGACGCCGCCTCGACGATGCGCAGCTCGCCGCGGTCGCCACGCCGCGCGAGATCCTTGCCGCGCTGCAGGCTGCGCCACCGCTGCACGACCGGCGCATCGCGGTCGAGGCGGAACCCCCCGAGGAGTTCGTCGGCAGTCCCGACGGCGCGACGGCGCTGACCGCAGTCCTCGACTGGCACGTCGACCGTCATCCACGCCGCGTGCACGCGACACTGCTCGTCGACGACGAGCACACCGAGACGCTCACTTACGGCGAGTTGCGGCGCCGCGCGCAGCGCGCTGCTGCCGCGCTCGCGAAGGCCGGCCTCGCACCGGGGCAGACCTGTGCGCTGATGCTGCCGACGTCGCTGGAGTTCTTCGTCAGCTTCTGTGGCGTGCTTTACGCGGGTGGCGTCCCGGTGCCGCTGTACCCGCCCGCGCGTCCATCGGCGCTCGAGGATCATCTGAAGCGTCAGGCGGGGATACTGGCCAATTGCGAGGCGCCGTTGCTCGTTACCGTGCCGGAAGCCAAGCCGCTGGCGCACCTGTTGAAGCCGCTGGCGCCGACGCTGCGCCACGTGCTGACGCCCGTCGATCTCGATGCCGAGCCGCTGGCCGCACCGGTCGGGCGCGCCGGCGAAGACCTCGCCCTGCTGCAGTACACCTCGGGCAGCACCGGCCATCCCAAGGGCGTGATGCTCACTCACGCGCAGCTGCTCGCCAACCTGCGCGCGATGGGCCGCGCGGTCGGCGCCGGTCCTCGCGACGTGTTCGCCTCGTGGCTGCCGCTGTATCACGACATGGGCCTGATCGGCGCGTGGATGGGCAGCCTCTACTACGGGATGCACCTGGTGCTGATGTCGCCGCTGGCGTTTCTGGCGCGGCCGGTGCGCTGGCTGCGCGCGGTTTCGGCGCATCGCGCCACGATCTCGGCGGCACCGAACTTTGCCTTCGAGATCTGCGCCTCCCGCATCGACGACCGCGAGCTCGCGGGCCTCGATCTTTCGAGCTGGAAATGGGCCTTCAACGGCGCCGAGGCGGTCAGCGCCGATACGCTCGCGCGCTTCGCACAGCGCCTGGCGCCGTTCGGTTTCGACGCGCGGGCGATAACTCCCGTGTACGGGCTCGCCGAATGCGGGCTGGATCTCGCCTTTCCGCCGCCGCGGCGCGGCATGCGCGTCGACCATGTCGACCGCGAGGCACTGATGCTGACCGGCGCCGCGACGCCGATCGCCGCCGACGATCCGCGCGCTACCGGCATCGTCGCCTGCGGCAGCGCCCTGCCGGGTTACGCGATCCGCGTCATCGATCGCTCCGGCCGACCTTTGCCCGAGCGAAGGCAGGGCCGCGTGCAGTTCCGCGGGCCCTCGGCCACCGCCGGTTACTACCGTAACCCGCAGGCCACGGCCGAACTGATCGACGGCGACTGGCGCAACACCGGCGACCTGGGATACCTGTCCGGAGGCGAGCTGTTCATCACCGGGCGCGACAAGGACCTGATCATCCGCGCCGGACACAACCTGCATCCGGTGGAGCTCGAATCTGCGGTTGGCGAGCTACCCGGCATTCGAAAAGGATGCGTCGCCGTTTTCGGCGCGCCCGATCCGCGCGGCGCGACCGAGCGTGTCGTCGTGGTGGCCGAGACGCGCGAGACCGAGCCGCAGCGGCAGCAGCAACTGCGCAGTCGTATCCAGGCGCTCGCTGCCGAACTGATCGACGGGCCGGCCGACGACGTCGTGCTGGCGCCGCCCGGGTCGGTGCTCAAGACCTCCAGCGGCAAGCTGCGCCGCGCCGCGACGCGTGATGCCTACGCTGATGGACGGCTCGGCGCCGGCACCCGTGCCGTGTGGCTTCAGCTGGCGCGCCTCGCGCTGCGCGGCGCCGGCATGCGGGTGCGGCAGGCCGGGGCGCGCGCTTTGCAGATCGCATTCGGCGTATGGGCGTGGGCGGTCGGCGCGACGGTCGCAGTAATCGGATGGCTCGGTGCCGTACTGATTCCGGGCGTGGCGCGTCGGCGCGCGTTGGCGCGCAGGCTCGCTCGCGTCGGATTGCGTCTGGCGGGTGTGCGGCTGGCGCTCGAGGGCGAAGCGCGCCTGCCTGCCGGCCCCCACGTGCTGGTGTGCAATCACGCGAGCTACCTCGACGCCATCGTCCTCACCGCACTGCTGCCGCCGCGCTACGCGTTCGTGGCCAAACGCGAATTGAGTGAGCACTGGCTCACCGAAAAACCTCTGCGGGCTATAGCCGCGCAGTTCGTCGAGCGCACTGAAACCGCGCGCAGCATCGAGGACACGCGGGCCCTGTCGGCGTGCCTGGCAGCCGGCGAACCCCTGGTGTTCTTTCCGGAGGGAACGTTCGCCGAGAGGGAGGGGCTGCTGCCGCTGCGCATGGGCGCGTTCGTGCTGGCGGCGCAGGCCGACGTGCCGATGGTTCCCGCGGTGCTCGACGGCACGCGCAGACTGCTGCCGGCGCGTGCCGTGCTACCGAGGCCGGCCACGGTGACGCTGCGCATTGGCGCGCCGCTGGCTGCCGCGGGCTTCGGCTGGAGCGACGCGGTGGCACTGCGCGACGATGTGCGCAAGGTGCTTGAGTCGCGTTCGGCGCTTTCGTCGGGCGCTTGATGACCCTCGCTCGGCGTTGCTTCGTGTCATCCCCGCGAAGACGGTGATCCCGTGGTTTCACCTGCCCGCTGCTCCGGTCCCGCCTGCGACGGAACGACACCGAGCCCCTGAACCTCCGGCCGCCCGCTGGCGATCAGCACCACGCCGGTCGAGGCCAGCAACAGCGCTGCCGCGTGCAGCCCCGTGAACGTCTCGCCAAGCACCCACACGCCGATCAGCGTCGCGCTGATCGGCAGCGCCACGGTGAACACGCCGGCGTGGTTGGCCGGCACGTGGCGCAGGCCGGTCATCCATAGCCACACCGCGAACAGGCTCGCCGCCAGCGAATAGAACACCAGCAGCAGCCACAGGCCGGGCGTCAGCGCAGCAAGGTCGAAGTGGGCCAGTTGCCAGAGGCCGAGAGGCGTCATCAGCGCCAGCCCCCACAGGTTGATCAACGCCGACACGCGCAGCGGGCTGCGCACGCGCGCCAGCCGCTTGCCGATGATCACGTAGGAGGCCTCGCACAGCACGGCGCCGAACAGCAGCAGGTTTCCGAGCAGCGTGGTGGCGCGCGCCGCGTCTTCGGCCGGCCGCGCGAACTGCAGCAGCACGATGCCGACCACCGCCGCGGCGATCGCCAGCAACGCCCGCGCCGACAGATGTTCTCCGAGGAAAAGCCGCGAGCCCGCCGCCACCGCCGCCGGCAGCGTGGCCATGATCACCCCGGCGGCGGTGGCCGTGGACAGGCTGACGCCGGCCAGCATGCAGATCGAGAACAGGAAATTGCCGAGGAACGACATCGCGAACAGCAGCAGCCGCTGACGCGGCGAGAGCGGCGCTTCGTCGCGGCGTGGCGGCGTCCACGGCAGCATCGCCAGCGCGGCGATGCCGAAGCGCAGGAAGGCCAGCACGAACAGCGGAATCGCCGCCACCAGCGGCTTGGACAGCGCCACGTAACTGCCGACCAGCGCCATCGACGCGGCGAGCATCGCGTAGGCGAACCACGGGCGGCCGGCATGAGGCGCGGACATGGGCGGCGACGATACCGGAGCAGACGGTCGCCGCCCGGTTCACCGATCACGGATCAGCGACCTTCACTTCGTCCCGAACAGGCGATCCCCCGCATCGCCCAGCCCCGGCACGATGTACGCCTGCTCGTCGAGGCGGTCGTCGAGCGCTGCGACGTACATCGGTACGTCGGGATGCTGGCGCTGGTACTCAGCCACGCCCTCGGGCGACGCCACCAGCGCAACGAAACGGATCCGCTCGGCGGCCACGCCGCGATTCTTCAGCACGCCGACGGCGTGCGCGGCTGAGTGGCCGGTGCCGATCATCGGATCGCAGACGATGAAGCTGCGGTCCTCGAGTTCCGGCAGCCGCACGTAGTACTCGACCGGGCGCTTGTCCTCGTTGCGGTACACGCCGATGTGGCCGACGCGCGCCGACGGGATCAGTTCCAGCAGCCCGTCAGCCATGCCGAGCCCGGCGCGCAGCACCGGCACGATTACCAGCTTCTTTCCGGCGATCACCGGCGCGTCCATCGCTGTGAGTGGCGTTTCGATGCGCCGCGTGGTCAGTGGCAGGCTGCGGGTGACCTCATAGCCGAGCAGCAGCGTGATTTCGCGCAGCAGCTCGCGGAACGCGCGCGTGGACGTGGCCCGGTCGCGCATATGGCTGAGCTTGTGCTGGACCAGCGGGTGGTCGACGATGAACAGGTTCGGGAAGCGGGGCTCCTGGCGCATGGGATGCAGGCCAGTCCTGGCGATTCAGTCGCCGGCCGGCAACCGCACGAGGTGCTGCCCGGTCTTGTCGTCCTTGGTGACCACCAGCAGGCCGCGCGCGACCATGTCGTCGAGCAGGGCGGCGAATCCCTTGTAGCCGTGGTAGCTCTCGTTGAAGCCGGGCTTGCGGCGCTTCAGCGCCTGCTTGACCATCGACGAGTAGATGCGCTCGTCCGAGCCGCGCGCCTCGATCAGCTCCTCCAGCGTTTCAAGGACCAGGTCGATG
>JAHEDN010000437.1 GCA_024641225.1 Burkholderiales bacterium
TTCGAAGACGGCGCCAAGTACGCGCTGGCCATCGGCGCCGCCTGCGCCTGCGTCGGTCTGCTGCTCGGCACGTTGACGCTGTCGGGCCTCGGCTTCAAGTTCTCCGGTGCGGTCGTGGACCTGGCCGGCGTGATCGCCAACGGCATCGTGGGGCTCGACCCCACCGGGCTGGCGACGGTCAACGGCGCGAAGGTCTTCTTCGGCCTGCTGTTCGTGGCAATCGCCTGCATCCTGATGGGCACCGGCATTCCCACCACGCCGACCTACATCATCCTGGCCTCCATCGCCGCGCCGGCGCTCTCCACGCTCGGCGTACCGCTGATCGCCACCCACTTCTTCGTCTTCTATTTCGGCGTGCTCGCCGATGTCACGCCGCCGGTGGCGCTGGCCGCCTATGCGGCGGCGGGCATCGCCGGAGCCGAGCCGATGCGCACCGGCTTCACTGCCTTTCGCCTGTCGATGGGCAAGGCACTGGTGCCGTTCATGTTCGTCTACGCGCCGAGCCTGCTGCTGCTGCAGTTCAGCTGGTACGAGTTCACCACCGCGATGGCCTCCGGCATGCTCGGCATCCTCGCGCTCGCCGCGGCGTACACGGGCTGGTTTCGCGCGCGGATCGGCTACCTGGGGGTAATGCTGCTGACCATTGGCGGCGTCGCGCTGATCTTCAACGACTGGCGGGCGGAACTGTTCGGGCTGGCCGTAGTGATGCTGGTGCTCGGCGAAAACGTGATGCGTGGCAGGCGCACTGAACAGGTCGCGGTCCGCGCCTGAGCCCGCGGCCGGGCCGCTGCAACGCATCCCTCGGCGGAGCGCAGCGCGCCGCCGCAACCGCTGCTACGCGGGCCTGCGTCGCCGCCGCAGGAGCCACGGCACGACCAGCATTCCCGCCGCAAGCGCGAGCATCGCCGCCGCGATCGGCTGCGTGAAGAACACCGAGAAATCGCCCTGGCTGATCGACAGCGCGCGGCGCAGTTGCGACTCGGCAAGCGGGCCCAGGATCAGGCCGATCACCGCCGGCGCCACCGGAAAGCCCCAGCGCCGCATGATGAAACCGAGCAGGCCGAACACGTACAGCGTCACCAGGTCGACCACCGACTGGTGCAGGCTGTAGGCGCCGAGCGTCGCAAAGACGAGGATCCCGCCGTAAAGCAGCGGCTTGGGGATCTCCAGCACCTTGACCCAGATGCCGATCAGCGGCAGGTTCAGCACCAGCAGCAGCACGTTGCCGACATACAGGCTGGCGATCAGCGCCCAGACCAGATCGGTCTGCGTGACGAACAGCAACGGGCCCGGCTGGATGCCGTAGTTCTGGAACGCCGCCAGCAGGATTGCCGCGGTGGCCGAGGTGGGGATGCCGAGCGTGAGCAACGGCACCAGCACGCCGGTGGAGGCCGCATTGTTGGCCGCCTCGGGTCCCGCCACGCCTTCGATTGCCCCGTTGCCGAACTCCTCGGGGTACTTGCACAGCTTCTTTTCGGCGGCATACGAGAGGAAGGTCGGAATCTCGGTGCCTCCGGCGGGAATGGTGCCGAACGGAAAGCCGATCGCGGTGGCGCGCAGCCATGCCGGCCATGAGCGCTTCCAGTCCTGCCGAGACATCCAGATCGAGCCGGACATCTTCTCCATTTCTTCGCGCTGCCGGCTGCTGTAGGCGGCCACGTACAACGTCTCGCCGACGGCGAACAGCCCGACCGCCAGCACGACGACGTCGATCCCGTCGAGCAGTTCCGGCACACCGAACGCATAGCGCATCTGCCCGCTCTGCTCGTCGATGCCCACCAGGCCGAGCAGCAGGCCGACGAACAGTGCGGTCAGCCCGCGTACGGTCGAGGCGCCAAGCACCGCAGCCACCGTGACGAAGGCGAAGATCATCAGCGTGAAGTACTCCGCCGGGCCGAATTTAAGCGCGATCTCGATGACGATCGGCGCCAGCAGCGTCAGCAGGACGGTCGCGATCGAGCCGGCCACGAACGAGCCGATCGCGCTGGTGGCCAGTGCCGGCCCGGCGCGACCGGCCTTCGCCATCCTGTTGCCTTCGAGCGCAGTGGCGATCGAGGCCGATTCGCCCGGCGTGTTCAGCAGGATGGTGGACGTGGAGCCGCCGTACATCGCGCCGTAGTAGATGCCGGCGAACATGATCAGCGCGCCGGTGGGGTCGAGCTTGACCGTCAGCGGCAGCAGCATCGCCACGGTCAGCGCGGGTCCGACACCCGGCAGTACGCCGACGAAGGTGCCGAGCGTGACGCCGACGAAGCCCCACAGCAGGTTGACCGGTGTCAGCGCGATGCCGAAGCCGTGCACCAGGGCGGCAAGTGTTTCCGTCATATGCCGGCCGTGCCAAGCACGGGACTCAGCCATCCCCCTGGCAGGTTGACGTTCAGGAAGCGAACGAAGAACAGGAACACCGCCATCCCGAGCAGCAGGCCGATCGCCGCATCGCGCGCCGGTCGGACGCTGCCAAAGCC
>JAHEDN010000094.1 GCA_024641225.1 Burkholderiales bacterium
AGGCCAAGATCCAGAAACTGTCCAAGGAAGACGTGGCGGCGTGGCGCAAGTCCATGGAACCGGTGTGGAAGAAGTTCGAGGGCGACATCGGGCGTGACCTGATCGATGCAGCACTGAAGTCCAACAAGTAACACCAACCAAGGAAGGGCCCGCGACGCGGGCCCTTTTTCTTCCATGCGCTGGATAGAACATCTCGAGGAGGGGCTGATCACCTTCCTGATGGCGGCGATGACCCTCGTCACCTTCATGCAGGTCGTCGCCCGGTACGTCTTTAACTACAGCTTCGTCTGGGCGCTGGAACTGACCGGCGTGATGTTCGCTTGGTTGATCTTCATCGGCATGTCCTACGGCGTCCGGGTCGGCGCACACATCGGCGTCGACGCCCTGGTCAAGACGCTGAGCAAGGGCGCGGCGCGTGCCGTCGGCATGACCGCGGCAGCACTGTGCATCGTCTACGCGCTGATCGTCGCCTACGGCGGCACGCAGTACGTGCGCAAGATGTACGACGTCGGCATCCTGATGCAGGACATTCCGATCCAGCAGTGGATTCCGCGCGTGATCCTGCCGCTGGGCTTCGCGATGCTGGCGCTGCGCTTCTTGCAGGTGCTGTATCGGCTCGCCGCGGGGAAGGACGTGCACCTGCTCGGCGACGAGGCCGAGGAGGCGCTGAAGCTCAGGGAAGACCGGCCCGGCGAGGTGCGCAAATGAACACGCTCGTGCTGTTCCTGCTGCTGTTCGTCTTCATGTTCCTTGGCATGCCGGTGGCGGTGGCGCTCGGCCTGTCCTCGCTGCTGACCATCCTGTTCTTCGCGCAGGATTCGCTCGCCTCGCTGTCGCTGAAACTGTTCGAGACCTCAGAGCACTACACGCTGCTGGCGATTCCCTTCTTCATCCTCGGTGGCGCCTTCATGACCACCGGCGGGGTGGCGAAGCGGATGATCCGATTCGCCAACGGCTGCATCGGCCACCTGCGCGGCGGCCTGGCGATGGCCTCGGTGATGGCCTGCATGCTGTTCGCGGCGGTGTCCGGCTCGTCGCCGGCCACAGTCGTCGCGGTCGGCTCGATCGTCATCGCCGGGATGGTCAAGGTGGGCTATCCGAAGGCCTTTGCCGCCGGCGTGATCTGCAATGCCGGCACGCTCGGCATCCTGATCCCGCCGTCGATCGTGATGGTGGTCTACGGCGCCGCCACCGAAACGTCGGTCGGCAAGCTGTTCATGGCCGGCGTGATCCCGGGGCTCATGCTCGGCCTGATGCTGATGGTCGCGATCTACGTACGGGCGCGGATGATCGGCCTGCAGAAGATGCCACGTGCGCCGATCGGCGAGATCCTGACCTCGGGCCGCGACTCGATGTGGGGGCTGCTGCTGATCGTCATCATCCTCGGCGGCATCTACGGCGGCGTGTTCACGCCGACCGAGGCCGCCGCCGTGGCTGCCGTGTACGCCTTCATCATTGCCGTGTTCGTCTACCGCGACATCGGCGTAAAGCAGGTGCCGCACGTATTGCTGGAGGCCGGCAAGGTGACGGTGATGCTGATGTTCATCGTCGCCAACGCGCTGCTGTTCGCGCACGTGCTGACCACCGAGCGCATTCCGCAGGCGATCGCCGAGACGATCGTCGGCTGGGGCATGCCGGCCTGGCAGTTCCTGATCGTGGTGAACATCCTGCTGCTGATCGCCGGCATGTTCATGGAGCCGACCGGCATCATCCTGATCCTGGCGCCGATCCTGTTTCCGATCGCCACCCAGCTCGGCATCGACCCGGTCCACCTCGGCATCATCATGGTGGTGAACCTGGAGATCGGCATGATCACGCCACCGATCGGGCTGAACCTCTTCGTCACGGCCGGCATCACCGGCATGTCGATCGGCCAGGTGGTGCGCGCCGCACTGCCGTGGACGATGGTGCTGCTGCTGTTCCTGGCGATCGTCACCTACGTGCCGGCGATGACGCTGTTCCTGCCCAACCTGCTCTTCTAGACGCAGGCAGCGCCGCGACTCACGTCGGGCCGCTGTGCCGGTTGGGACAGGAGTCGCAGGAGAGTCTCTCCCCGTCGGGGCCCAGCACCGCCGGGCCGCCGCAGGAGCCGCGCAGGCACGGCCGGCGGAACATCACGCCGATGGCCATGCCGGCGACGGCCAGGCCGAGCAGCACCACCGCGATCGCGAAGACGAGCCAAAACGTACTCATCAATTCACGCCGCGCCGGTCAGCGCTGCGAAGGCCTCGGTGGCACGGTCGTGCAGTCGGCCATCGGCGTCGCGGACGATGAACCAGGCCGCCAGGCTCTCGCGCTGTGCCAGCGCCCAGCCGGCCTGCGGGCCGAGAACGATGAGCGAGGTGGCCAGGCCGTCAGCGCTCATGCAGTCGTCGGCAACGACAGTGACCGAGGCCAGCCCATGCGCGATCGGCGCGGCGGTGCGCGGATCGATCTCGTGCGAGTAACGGCGCCCGGCCTGCTCGAAATAGATGCGGTAGTCGCCCGAGGTGGCCATCGACCGTCCGGCCAGCGGCACCACGGTGCGCGCCCGCTGCGGCATGGCGTCAGGCTCCTCGATGCCGATCTGCCAGGGCCGGCCTTGCGCATTGCGGCCGCGCGTGCGCACTTCGCCGCCGACTTCGATCATGTAGTTCTCGACGCCGTCTGCCTCCAGCGCGCGCGCAGCGAGGTCGACGCCGTAGCCCTTGGCAATGCCGCCGAGATCGACCTGCAGGCCGGTGTGCGCCTTGGTCGCCGCCCGGTGCCCGGCATCGAGGCGCAGGCCGCGATAGTCGACCGCCGCACGCTTTGCCTGCACTTCGCCGGGAGCGGGTACCACGCGCCGCTTCTCGCTTCCGAAACCCCAGGCATTGACCAGCGGTGCCACCGACACGTCGAATGCCCCCTGCGACAACTCCGCCACCCGCTGGCCGGCGGCCAGCACCGCGTACAGGTCTTTCGACAGCGGCAGCGGTGTGGCGGCGATATGGCGATTGAACCGCATCAGCTCGGAGTCGGGCCGATACAGCGACATGCCGCGGTCCACGCCGTCGAGCGCGGCGTGCACGTCGGCCGCCAGACGCTCCAGGCGCGCGGCCGAAACCTCGGCGCCCGCCAGCTTGACGAGGTACGCGGTGCCCATCGTTTCGCCCGCGAACTGCAGCGGTGCATTCGCCGATTGCCCGCTACGGACTCGTTCGCCGCAGCCGGTGAACGCCAGTGCGCCGAGGCCACCGAATGCGCCGAGCAGCCGGCGCCGGCAGGGAGAAAGCAGCGTATCCATCAGGAGGATCCTCCCGCCTGGTCGGCGCCTGCCGCCCCGGACTGCGCCAGATTCTTGCGCACCGCGGCCTCGAAGCGCCCTTCGCCATGGCGGATCAGGTAGTTGGTCATGTCGCCCATCGACACCAGCCCGAGCACTCTCGGACCGTCCATCACCAGCAGGTGGCGGAAACGGTTCAGCTGCATCAGCGCCATCGCCGCCTCGACGGTGGTGCCGGAGGAGACGAAGCGCACGTCACGTGTCATCACCATCGAAATGGGCGTCGTCTTCGGGTCGAGCCCGGCATGGACGACCCGCAGCAGCAGGTCGCGCTCGGTGAAGATGCCGTCGACCAGGCCGTCCTCGTTGCGGATCAGCACCGCGCCGATGTGATGTTCGGCTAGCGATCCGACCGCGTCCATCACGGTGGCGCCGGCGTCGACGGTGACCAGCACGTCGGCGTGCTGCTTGAGCGCCATCACGGTTTCGACTGTCTGCTGCATGGTCCGTCCTCCGAATGGCTACAGCCCGAAATCATCGAGCATGACGTTCTCGCGGTCGGCGCCGAAATCCATCGCCAGCTTGATGACGGCCTTGTTCATCACGTCCGGCCCGCACAGGTAGAACTCGATGTCTTCCGGCGCCGGGTGCTTTTCAAGGTACATCTTGCGCAGCACGTTGTGGCGCACCAGGCCGACCGGGCCGGTCCAGTTGTCCTCCGGCCGCGGCTCCGAAAGAACGATGTGCCAGCTGAAGTTCGGATGCTCGGCGGCAAGCTGGTTGAACTCGTCGATGTAGAAGGCTTCCTTCAGGTTCCGCGCCGAGTACCAGAACACCATCTTGCGCTTGGACTTCAGGCGGATCAGCTGGTCGAAGATATGCGCGCGCATCGGGGCCATGCCGGCTCCGGCGGCAACGAAGCACATCTCCCTGTCGGTGTCCCTGGCGAAGAACTCCCCGAACGGGCCCGAGACGGTGACCAGGTCACCCGGCTTCAGCCTGAACAGCCACGAGCTCATCTTGCCCGGCGGGATGTCGTCGCGGTAATCGGGAGGGAAGGCGATGCGGATGGTGAATAGCAGGATGCCTTTCTCAAGCGGGAAGTTGGCCATCGAGTAGCCACGGTCCACGTTCTCGGTCACGACCGACCTGAAGCGCCACAGGTCGAAACGGTCCCACTCCTCGCGGAACTCCGGCTCGATGTCGAATTCCCTGTAACTGAGCTCGTGCGGCGGACACTCGATCTGCACGTAGCCGCCGGCCCTGAACGGCACCTCCTCGCCCTCGGGCAGGGCCAGCTTGAGTTCCTTGATGAAGGTCGAGACGTTGCGGTTGTGGATCACCTGGCACTGCCACTTGCGCACCGAGAAGATCTCCGGCGCGACCTCGATCTTCATGTCGCGCTTGACCTTGACCTGGCAGGCGAGCCGGAAGCCGTGCCTGGCCTCGCGCGGCGAGATGAAATTGGACTCGGTGGGCAGCAGCGCACCGCCGCCTTCCTTGACCACCACCTCGCACACGCCGCACGACCCTCTGCCGCCGCAGGCGGCCGGAAGAAAGATGCGGTTGGCGGTCAGCGCCCCCAGCAGCGTGCCGCCGGCCGACACCTTCAGCGCCTTGGTCGGATCCTCGTTGACGACGATCGACACGTCGCCGGTGGCCACCAGCTTGCGCCGCGCGCCCATCAGCAGGAGCACCAGCGCCAGCACGACGACGGTGAACATGACGATGGCAAGCCCGATCGAAAGCACGGCGCGCTCCTACAGCTGGATGCCCGAGAACATCATGAAAGCCAGCGACATCAGGCCGGCGCTGATGAACGTGATGCCCAGGCCGCGCAGGCCGGCCGGGATGTTCGAGTAAGCGAGCTTCTCGCGGATCGCCGCCAGCGCAATCAGTGCAATCGCGAAGCCCAGCCCCGAGCCGATGCCGAACACCACGCTCTCGCCGAGCGAGTATTCGCGCTCCTGCATGAACAGCGAGCCGCCGAGGATCACGCAGTTCACCGCGATCAGCGGCAGGAACACGCCGAGCGTGTTGTATAGCGTCGGCGCGAAGCGGTCGACCGTCATCTCGACCACCTGCACGGCGGCGGCGATGGTGGCGATGAACAGGATGAACGACAGGAAGCTGAGGTTGACGTCGGACAGCTGCGGGCTGATCCAGGTCAGCGCCCCTTCGCCGAGCAGGTAGCGCAGCAGCAGGTGGTTGAGTGGCACGGTCAAGGTCTGCACGAACACCACCGCGACGCCCAGGCCGATCGCCGTCTCGACCTTCTTCGAGCAGGCGAGGAACGAGCACATGCCGAGGAAGTAGGCGAGCGCCAGGTTCTCGAGGAAGATCGAGCGCAGGCCGAGGTTGATGTAGTGCTCCATCGCCTCAGTCCTTTTCCTGAAGCTGCGGCTTCCACGTGCGCAGCGCCCAGATCAGCAGGCCGATCAGGAACAGAGCCGACGGCGCCAGCAGCATCAGGCCGTTAGGCACGTACCAGCCGCCATCCTTGGCCAGCGGCAGCACGGTGAAGCCGAGCACCTTCCCCGCGCCGAGAAGTTCGCGCGCGAAGGCCACCACCACAAGCACCACCGCATAGCCGAGCGCATTACCCAGCCCGTCGAGCACCGACAGATAGGGCGGGTTGTTCATCGCGAAGCCCTCGGTGCGGCCAAGCACGATGCAGTTGGTGATGATCAGGCCGACGAACACCGACAGCTCGAGCGACAGTTCGTACAGCGTCGCCTTCAGCACCTGGTCGAAGACGATCACCAGCGAGGCGATGATCGCCAGCTGGACGATGATGCGGATCGACCCCGGCGTGCGCTCGCGCACCAGGCTCACCATCAGGCTGGCCAGCGCGCCGACCGCGATTACGCCGGCGCTCATCACCAGCGCCTTGTCGACCCGCGTGGTGATGGCCAGCGCCGAGCAGATGCCGAGCACCTGCACGCCGATCGGGTTGTTGAGGAGCACGGGGTCGAGCAGGATCGACCGCTCCCTCGGGCCGAACGGAAGCCCGCGCGCAGCGGGACTGACGGCGCTCATTTGATTCCCCCTTCGCGGAAGCGTTGCAGGAACTTGCCGTAACCGTCGTTGCTCAGCCAGAAGCGCATCAGGTGCGTGACCGCGTTGCTGGTGATCGTCGCGCCCGACAGGCCGTCGACGTGCAGCGGATCCTGCGTCGGCGGGCCGGCCGGACCCTTGATCACGGCGATCGCCGGCTTGTCCTGCTCGTCGTAGCCCTTGCGGCCTTTCCACAGCGCCAGCCACGCGGGATTGCTGATCTCGCCGCCGAGCCCCGGCGTCTCGCGGTGCTCGTAGTAGGTCAGCCCGCGCACCGTATTGGCGTCCGGCGCCAGCGACAGGAAGCCGTAGATCGTGCCCCACATGCCGAGACCCTCGACCGGAACCACCACCTGGTCGACCTTGTCCTGCTGCATGATGAAGTAGACGACGCCGTACTCGGGAAGGCGCCGGACGCCGGCGCTGTTCGCCGGGGCTGCCGAACTCGTCGCCGGATCGTTTCGGGCCGCACGCTGGTCATAGCTGCGCGCGTCGATCTTGTCTTCGGGGACCAGTTCGCCGGTCGCCAGGTACACCAGGCGCGCCCTGATGTCGCGCTTGAAGATCGCCTCGATCTCGTTGCGACTCAGCGACTGGCCCGGCTGAGCCAGGCCGGCGGCCACCAGCACGTTCTTCTCCATGTACAACCGCGCGTTGGCGGCCTGCCGCGGCTGCAGGCTGACGGCGGTGACCGATACCAGCGCCGCGCACACGACACAGACCACCGCGGCAAAGATGACCGTGTAGCGCGTCGAATTGATGTCGATGGCGCGGGTGTCAGCCACGGCGCGCGAGCCTCCGCCGGATGTTGGCCTGCACGAAGCCGTAGTCGATCACCGGAGCCATCACGTTCATGAACAGGATCACGAGCATCACCGACTCCGGATAGGCCGGGTTGGCGACGCGGATCAGCACGATCAACGCGCCGATCATCGCCCCGTAGATCCACTTGCCTTTCTCGGAAAACGGCGAAGTGACCGGATCGGTGGCCATGAACACAGTACCGAACGCCCAGCCACCCAGCACCATGTGCCACCAGAACGGCACGGCGAACCAGGGGTTGGTCGTCGAGCCGACGGCGTTCAGCAGGCCGGCCATGGCGATCGTGCCGAGCACCACGCCGGCCATCGTCCGCCACGACCCGACCTTGGTGACCAGGATGATGACCGCGCCGATCAGGCAGGCCAGCGCCGAAGTCTCGCCCATGCTGCCGGGCTCCCAGCCGACGAAGGCGTTCCACCACGAAAATCCCTGCTGCTCGAACGGCCCGGTCATCACGCGCATCTGCGCCAGCAGCGTCGCACCCGAAAAGCCGTCGACCGCGGCGCCGTCGGGCACCGCCGTCCACACCTTGTCGCCCGAGATCTCGGCCGGGTAGGCGAAGAACAGGAACGCCCGCGCCGCCAGCGCCGGGTTGATGAAGTTCATGCCGGTGCCGCCGAACAGCTCCTTGGCGATCACCACGCCGAAGCTGATGCCCAGGGCTGCCTGCCACAGTGGCGTGGTCGGCGGCAGGATCAGCGGGAACAGGATGCCAGTGACGAAGAAACCCTCGTTGACCTCGATCTTGCGCACGACGGCGAACAGCACTTCCCAGGTCAGGCCGACTGCCATCGTCACGATGTACAGCGGCAGGAAGTACAGTGCACCGTGCGTCAGGTTGGCGATGAAGCTCTGCGGCGAATAGCCCACCCCGAGCAGCCGGATCACGTCGTGCCGCCAGCCCTCGAGCGCCGCCGCCCTGGCGGGATCGATCGCCAGGTTGGCCTGCAGCCCGGTGTTGACCATCGCCATGAACACGCACGGCAGCGCGGCGATGACCACCAGGATCATCATCCGCTTCAGGTCGATCGCGTCGCGTACGTGGCTCGAGCCGCGCGCCACCGACGCCGGCGTGTAGAAGAACGTATCGGCCGCCTCCCACAGCGGATAGAGTTTCTCCAGCCGGCCGCCTTTCTCGAAGTGGTGCGCCTGGCGATCGAGGAACGCACGCAGCGGCCGCATCAGTGCTCCTTCTCGATGCGCGTCAGCGCGTCACGCAGCAACGGCCCGTACTCGTACTTCGACGGGCACACGCAGGTGGCCAGCGCCAGGTCCTCCTCGTCGAGTTCAAGCGCGCCGAGCTGTTGCGCCGCCTGGTCGTCCTTGATGATCAGCGCGCGCAGCAGGAACACCGGCTCGATGTCGAAGGGCAGCACGCGTTCGTAGGTGCCGATCGGGACCATCGCCCGCGGCCCACCGTTCGTTGTCGTCGTCAGCACCCGCTGCGC
>JAHEDN010000095.1 GCA_024641225.1 Burkholderiales bacterium
ACTTGCTGACCACGTGGATGTCGGCGATCTCCAGGATGCCGGCCTTGATGGCCTGGATCTCGTCGCCGAGGCCCGGCGCCGAGACGACGATCGTCGTGTCCGATGCCTTGGCGATCTCGACCTCGTCCTGGCCGACCCCGACCGTTTCGATGATCACCGTGCGAAAGCCGGCAACGTCGAGGATGTCGACCGCGTCGAGGGCGGCGCGCGCCATGCCGCCGGTAGCGCCGCGCGTGGCCATGCTGCGGATGAACACGCCGGGGTCGGCAGCCAGTTCGGTCATACGGATGCGGTCGCCGAGGATCGCGCCGCCGGAATAGGGGCTCGACGGATCGACCGCCACGATGCCGACCTGCTCGCCGTTCGCGCGCAGCGCCGCGGTGAGCTTCGCCACGAGGGTCGACTTGCCGCTGCCCGGCACGCCAGTCAGCCCGATCACGTGCGCCTGGCCAGCACGCCGGTAGATCTCCGCCAGCGCGGGTCGGGCCTCCGGTACGCCGGCCTCGGCACGGCTGATCAGCCGGCCGGCGGCGCGCACGCTGCCGCCTGCGGCCTGTGCGAGCAGATCGAGCGAGGGGACGTAACTCATGACCTGGCTGCTATCGACGCAGTTCGGCGTTCATCCCACGGAACACCTCGCGGTCGTCGATCACCCGGCGTGCCTTGAAGTCGGTGCGCGGGATCGACCCCGGTGCCGCCACCTCGACGCGGGCGCGAATGCCGAGCACGCTCTGCAGCTTGCGCGCGACGTCCTTGCGAAAACCTTCGAGTGCCTCGTCGCCGCTGCGATGCAGTCCTTCGCTCGGCTCCACGCGCAGCAGCAGTTCGTCCATCGCCGCGTCGCGCGAAATCACGATCCGGTGCTCGCCGCCGTAGTCGGCCAACTGATTCAGCGCCGCGTCGATCTCGCTCGGGTAGATGTTCTCGCCGCGGATCGTGAACATGTCGTCGATGCGGCCGAAGATGCCCTGCGGCAGCCGCGGGTAGGTGCGGCCGCACGGGTTGTCCTCGTTGACCCACAGCGTGAGATCGCCCGAGAGCAGCCGGATCATCGGCTGGCTGGTGCGCTCCAGGTGCGTGTACACCGGTGTGCCGCGCTGCCCGTATGGAACACGCCGGACGGTGGCCGGGTCGCACACTTCCGTGTAGACGATGTCCTGCCAGCACAGCATGCCCTGGTTCGACTGCTCGCTTCCGGCTACGTTCATCCACGGCGTCATCTCGGCCATCGAGCCCGAGTCGTACACGCGGGCGCCATAGACATCCTCGATGCGCTCCTTGACGCCGGGAACCGAGGCGCCGGGCTCGCCGGAGAAGAACAGGCACCTGAGCCCGAAGTCGCGCGGGTCGAGCTTTTCCTCGCGCGCGACCTCGGCCAGGTGGATCGCGTAGCTCGGCGTGCCGTAGAAGGCGGCCGGCTTCATCGTGTGCAGCCACTGCGCGAGGCGGGCGCTCATGCCGGGCGCGCCGGCTCCGAACGGGAACGCCTTGGCGCGCAATCGTTCGGCACCGGCCAGTGCGCCCCAGCTGCCGAGGTAGAGGCTGAACACCGCCGCTATGCAGATCATGTCGCCGGGCCGCAGGCCCATGCCCCACATGATCCGGGCATGTGCATTGGCGATGGCGTGCCAGTCGTCACGGCCGACCGCGAACGCGGTCGGGCGCCCGGTGGTGCCGCTGGTGCCGTGCACGTGAAAGATCTCGCCGTCGGGAATGCACAGGTAGTCGCCGAAGGGTGGTTGTGCCGACTGGGCGGAACGCAGGTCCGCTTTCGTGACCACCGGCACGCGCGCCTCGAAGTCCTCCAGCGACTTCAGCTGGCTTGGATGGAAACCGGCCTCGTCCCACTTGCGGCGATAGAACGGCGCGTGCTCGTAGGCGTAGCGGCAGACTTCCTGCAGGCGGGCGAGGATCGCCGCGTCGCGCTGTAGCGGCGGCATCGTCTCGCGCACCGGAAACCAGTAGCGGCTGTCGGCCGCCGGCAGATAGCTGTCGTCGAAGCGCGGCGGGAAGGACCACTGTTCCATCGGAGCCATGGCGGAAAGCCTCCTGAGAGCCGCCGCCGCGTGCGGCGGCCAGTTCACTGGGGACGGCGCGCGTTCAGCGCGCGCCGCGCTCCTGCACGAGGCGGGTCAGCGTGTCGACGATGGCCTGCGGCGACGTGTCCTGCAGCAGCACTTCGGCCACGCCCATCTTCTTCAGCTCGACCACGTCCTCGTCGGGCATGACGCCGCCGGCGACGACGATGATGTCGTTCGCCTGCCGCTCGCCGAGCAGCCTGAAGATCTTCGGGAACACGGTCATCTGCACGCCGGACAGCAGGCTGACGCCGAGGACGTCGACGTCCTCCTGGATGGCCGTGGTGACGACTTCGTCCGGCGTGCGGTGCAGGCCGGAATAGATGACGTCCATGCCGGCGTCGCGCAGGGTGCGGGCGACGACCTTGACGCCGCGGTCATGGCCGTCGAGGCCGACCTTGGCAAGAAGCACTCGAATGGGCGGGTTCATCGTCGGGTGAGCAGGCAGCGGAGAGTTGTGCAGTCGTTCGAATACCGTATACGATATGCGAAGTTTCCTCGCGCTCCGGGCCGGCTGTCAACCGGCGCCGCACAAGCCATGCCGCGAATGCGTATCCGCAGCCCACGAAGCCGATGCAATCGCTGAAGCCGCAGAAGACGCTGGTCGAGCGGGTCTACGAGTCGATCCTGGACGCAATCTGCGACGGTTCGCTTGCCGCGGGCACGCGCGTCACCCAGGACGAACTGGCGGCACGCCTCGAAGTGTCGCGGCAGCCGGTGATGACGGCGCTCGGAATGCTGAAGCAGCAGGGCTTTCTGATCGAGCGCGGCCGTCGCGGTCTGCGCGTCGCGCCGGCCGACCGTGCGCGCTTCGACGCCATCTACGAGTTCCGCTTGGCGGTCGAGCCGCTCGCCGCGTCGCTGGCCGCCCGGCGCAGGACCGCTGACCTGATCAGGCGCGCGCGGGCCGTGGTGGCTGATGGCAGGCGGGTCGCTGCCGCCGGCGATGCCAAGGCCGCGCTGCAGGCCGACGTCGACTTTCACTCACTGATCTACGAAGCGAGCGGCAACCCGCTGATCATCGACTCGATGCAGACCCACTGGCAGCACCTGCGCCGTTCGATGGGCGAGGTGCTGCGGCGGCCGCGCTTCGCGCAGAAAGTGTGGAAGGAGCACGCGGCGATCGTGGACGCACTTGCGGCCGGCGACGCCGATGAAGCGGCGCGCCTGATCGGCGCGCATGTGCGCGAAGCGCACGAGCGTGTCGGCGCGGAACTGGCGGCGGCCGAACGCCAAGCGGCCTGAGGCGACTGCCGACAACCAAGGGCGCGCCGGCGAATGAAGCCGGCCGGCACGCGGGCCGGCGGCTTCCTACGTGCCGCCCGCCGCCGGAGGCTGCCAGAGTTCGACCTTGTTGCCGTCGCAGTCGATGACCCAGCCGAAGTCGCCATACTCGCCGCTGGTACGGTCCGGCAGCACCCGCGCGCCGGCTGCCGTCGCACGATCGAGCGCCCCCTGCAGGTCGTCGACGACCAGGTTGAACATGAACGGCTGCGTGCTCGGACTGAAGTAGTCGGTGTCGGCGGCGAACGGAGAAAAGATGGTCCGAGTGCCGGCAGGCAGCCAGGCTGGATCGAAATCCACGCCGCCCCAGCTGTTGAAGCTCAGACCGAGCACACGCTCATACCACTCGCGCAGCCGCGGCGCATCCGGCGACTTGAAGAACAGACCACCCAGACCGAGTATCCGGCCCCGTGTCGGAGGAGAAGCCACGATCGCTCCTAGAATCGCGTTGAGTCTAATGGAGCGGTCTTGAACGAGCTTCGATCCGTCGCCCTGCGTGCGTTGTGCGTCGCCGAGCCCGACGCCCGATGTGCCGCCGTGAAATCGCTGGTGTCGTTCGACGGCACGGTGGACACCGAGGTCGATCTGATCGAGCCCCCTGGCGTCCCGGCACGGCCGGCGCGTCCGCTTCTGGTGCCGCCGGGATCGGTGAGGCCGCGGGCGGTGGGCACGCCGGAGGGCCGCGCAGCCTTGCTGCACGCGCTCGCCCATATCGAGTTCAACGCGATCGGGCTGGCGCTCGACCATGTGTGGCGCTTTGCGGGACTGCCGGAGGCCTATTACCGCGACTGGGCGTGTGTCGCCGTCGAGGAAGCTCATCACTTCTCGCTGCTGCGCGGCCGCCTGCTGGACGCCGGGCTTGACTACGGTGACCTGCCGGCTCATGACGGCCTGTGGGAGATGGCGCGCCGGACGGCGGACGACGTGCTGGCGCGCATGGCGCTGGTGCCGCGCACGCTCGAGGCGCGCGGGCTCGATGCGTCGCCGATGGTGCGCGCCAAGTTTCTGTCGATCGGCGATCATGCTTCGGCGGAGATCATCGACGTGATCCTGCGCGACGAGATCGGCCACGTCGCGGTCGGTAATCGGTGGTTCCACCATCTTTGCCGCCAGCGCGGGCTGGATCCCGTCGCGACCTACCGGCGGGAAGCGCGGCGCTGCGCCGCGCCGCGCCAGCGCGGCCCATTGAACATCGCCGCCAGGTTGCAGGCGGGTTTCACGGCGCAGGAACTCGACGAGATGCAGCAATGAAGAGGATGGAGCGACCGCGAACCTGCGCCCGTTTCCTTCTCATGGGCCTGGTCGCATGAAAGTGCATGTAGATTTGGGCTTGTGCGGGAGCAGCGCGAAAAAATGAACTTCTACCATTCGGTTCGCAGGGCCTTGGGCGTGCGGAGGCACCGCGCCCTGCCGCCTCTCGGGCCAAAGCCGCGTCTCGGCGCGAAGATCGTCAACGGCGACCTGCGAATGACGACGCAGGCGGGGCTGACCGACAGCGTCTGGAAGTGGCTGATCGAGCAGGGCTGGCGCGAGGAAAGCTACCGGGGCGACCGCCGTGTCTATCGTGAACTGCCCCCGTCCCTGGTGGCCGCACTCTTCGACGCGACCGATGCCGACGAGCGGGGACATCTGCTCGAACTGGCGATCGCCGAGGCCGAGTCGAGGCCCGTCGTCACGCTTCAGCCGCGTCGCTGAAGCGCGCATTCTGTTGCTCCTCCGGCGGCTGCCTTAAGCCATCTGGCCGAGCGCCGGCATCGTCCGGATGAAATAGCCTTGTTGCGTGGTTGGCCGCCTGCGGGGTTGGCGGCGACACCGGAGGACAAGGAGCCGGCTGATGGGCGCGTTTGATGGTTTTCGGAGCCTTTTCAAGATCCGCTCGGAGCGGCAACGTCCACCGCCGGGCCCGAAGCCGAAACTGGGCGCAAAGATCTACCTTCACGACGTACGGATGGCGGTGCAGGCCGGACTCGGCGACGAGTTGTGGAACTGGCTGCAGGAACTCGGTTTCCGCGAGATCACCTACAGCCCGGACCGCCGCCGCTACCGCGACCTGCCGCCCTCGCTCGTTACACACCTGTACGATGCGCCGCCCGACGATTGGCGCCCGCTGCTGAAGAAGGCGATCCGCGAGTCTTCCAAGCGGCCATCGGTCAGTGTCGGCGCGCGACCGGCGCGCGTCAGTTCCTAGCCTTGCAAAGTCAGGCCGCGCCGCGCGCGCGGCTCGCCTCGAGTTCGCGTAGCACGCGCCGCTGCACTTTGCCGGTGGTCGTCATCGGCAAGGCGTCGATAAACTCGATCTCCTTCGGATACTCGTAGGGCGCCAGCTTGCCGCGCACATGGCGCTGCAGTGCCTCGACGAGCGCCGGGTCGCCGCGCTCGCCCGCTGCCAGCACGACGAACGCCTTCACCACCGCGCCGCGCTCGGCATCCGGCTTCGGCACGACGGCCACGTTGGCGACCGCGGGATGGCCGAGCAGGCAGTTCTCGATCTCTCCCGGTCCGATGCGATAGCCCGCGGCCTTGAACATGTCATCGGCGCGTCCGCGATACCAGAGGTAGCCATCCTCGTCCTGGCACGCCAGGTCGCCGGTGCGGCACCACGAATTGTCCGGATCACCGGTGTACTTGCGCCGCGTGGACTCGTCGTTGTTCAGGTAGCCGAGGAAGAAGACCGGGTCAGGATGGCCATGGATGTCGCGCCGGTGCACCGCCACTTCGCCGGCCTCGCCGGTCGGCAGCACGCGCCCTTCGTCATCGATCACCGCGACCCGGTGGCCGGGGTAGGCGCGGCCCATTGCGCCGGGCCGCGCCGGCCACTTCTGGTGCGAGTTGCCGACGATGTAGTTCATCTCGGTCTGGCCGAACATCTCGTTGACGGTCACGCGCAGGTGCTCGCGCGCCCAGTCGAACACGGCCGTGCCGACAGCCTCGCCGGCGCTCATCACCGCCCGCAGCTTCAGCCGCCCCGGCTGCTGCCATTCCGAAGCGCGCATCATCATCTTCAGTGCGGTCGGGAACAGGAACGCGTTGGTCACGGCGTAACGGCGCACGATGTCGAGGGCGCGATCGGTGGCGAAGCGTCCGCGCACGCCGACGATCGGGAATCCGAAGTACAGCGTCGGCAGCAGCGCGTCCATCAGGCCACCGGTCCAGGCCCAGTCGGCCGGAGACCAGAACACGTCGCCGCGCTGCGGGAACCAGTTCTGCGAGGCGACGAATCCGGTCAGATTGCCGATCAGCGCGCGATGCGGGATCAGCGCACCCTTCGGAGGCCCGGTGGTCCCGCTGGTGTAGATCAGGACGGCGGGATCGTCGGCGCGCGTGACGAGCGGCGTGAAGCGATCCGCGGCGCGTCCGAGCAGTTGGCTCCAGTCGAGCGCGCCATCGGCCGCGCCGTCGACCGAGATCACCTGCGCCAGGTGCGGGCACGAGGCGCGCAGTCCGGTGATCGCGACCGCGGTCGATGCGTCACAGATGGCGACTTTGGCTGCGCTGTCGTTCAGCCGGAAGCCCAGCGCGTCGGGACCGAAGAGGATTGACAGCGGCATCGCCACGGCGCCCATCTGGTAGCTGGCCAGGTGTGCGATCGCCGTCTCGGCCCGCTGAGGCAGCAAAATGGCAACCCGATCGCCGCGTCCGACGCCCAGCGCGGCAAGCGCATGGGAAAGCCGGTTGGCGTCGCGCATCAGCGCGGCGTAGGTAAAGGTCGCGCATCGGCCCACCTCGTCTTCCGTGTACAGCGCGACGCGCGAGGTCTCCGCCGCCCAGCGTCTTCCGCAGACGTCGGCAATGTTGAACTCGTCTGGCACGTGCCAGCAGAAGCTGTCGTAGATCTCTCGGTAGCGGTCGCGGGGCATGGTTCTGACCTGTTATCTTGCGCCGCCCGATCATCCCGCAGCCCATTGCGCCCGGCAATCGCCATGAAGCCCTCGCGTTCCCGCTTTCCGTCCGTGCGCGGGCTGCGCTATCACCTGCGCGAGTGGGGTGAGCCCGGTGCGCCGCGGCTGGTGATGCTGCATGGCTGGATGGACGTTTCGGCGTCGTTCCAGTTCGTCGTCGATGCGCTGGAGCGTGACTGGCACGTGATCGCGCCGGACTGGCGCGGCTACGGCCTGACCGACCGCGGTCCGGGGGACTGCTACTGGTTTCCCGACTATCTCGGCGACCTCGATGCGATTCTCGATGAGGTTTCGCCCGAGATACCTGCTCTTCTGGTTGGCCACAGCATGGGCGGCAACATCGCGCTGCTTTATGCGGGTGCGCGCCAGCAGCGCGTGCGGGCCGTGGTCAATCTGGAGGGCTTCGGGCTCAAGGACAACCCGCCCGGGCTGGCGCCAGGGCGCTACGCGCGCTGGCTCGACGAACTGAAGGCGCCGCCGACGTCACGCCGTTACGCGTCCGCGACCGACGTCGCCGATCGGCTGCGGCGAAACAATCCGCGCCTAAACGGGGAGCGCGCTGCCTTTCTTGCCGGGCACTGGTCGCGGCGCAACGAGGAAGGCGAGTACGAGGTCGCCGGTGATCCGGCGCACAAGATCGTCAATCCGGTGCTTTATCGCTGGGCCGAAGTGGAGGCGTGCTGGGCCGCGATCGCCTGCCCGGTGCTGTGGGTCGAGGCGACGGACACCGACGCGCATCGCTGGGCCGGCGACGCCGCAGAGATCGCGCGCCGCATCGCGGCGTTGAAAACGGTCGAAGTGGCACGCGTCGCCGATGCCGGCCACATGCTGCACCACGATCAGCCGCGGGCGGTCGCGCGGCTGATCGAAGGGTTCCTCACGAGGGTGCAGGGCGTGGCTCCGTAGAATCGCGCCGATCATGGGACTTGCCTCAGAACTGAATGCAGACCTGCATTCGCACTCGACGGTTTCCGACGGCACGATGCGGCCGCGCGATCTGGTGCTGCGCGCGGCCGGACAGGGCGTCGAGCTGTTCGCGCTGACCGATCACGACGAGCTCGGCGGACTCGGCGAAGCCGCCGCCTGTGCCGCGGAGATCGGACTGCGCTTCGTGCCCGGCGTCGAGGTCTCGGTCACGTGGGCCGGGCGGACCGTGCACGTTGTTGGCCTGGGCGTCGACGCGGCCAACCGCGCGTTGCGCGACGGGCTGGCCACGGTGCGTGCCGGGCGGACCGAGCGCGCGCGGCAGATGGCCGAGC
>JAHEDN010000438.1 GCA_024641225.1 Burkholderiales bacterium
CGACCGATATCGCCATCTTCACCGGTGGCGCGATCCGTCACACGGCAGTCATTCCGATCGCCGGCGACCAGATCACCAACGACATCGCGATGGCGCTGCGCACGCCGATCGCGGTCGCCGAGCAGATCAAGCAGCGCTACGGGGTGGCCAAGGAGGTGCTCGCCGACCCGAACGATCGCATCGAGATCCCGGGTGTCGGCGACCGTGCGCCGAGGCTGCTGTCGCGGCAGTCGCTGGCCGCCGTGATCGAGCCTCGCGTCGAGGAACTGTTCACGCTGGCGCACAAAGTGATCCGCGACTCCGGCTACGAGGAAATGCTGTCCTCAGGGATCGTGCTGACCGGCGGCACTTCGCTTCTGCCCGGCATCGGTGAGCTTGCCGAGGACGTGTTCCTGAAGCCGGCGCGCGTCGGCTGGCCGCACTACCAGGGGCCGCTTGCAGATGTGATCCGCAATCCGCGTTTTGCCACCGTCGTCGGCTTGCTGCTCGAGGCGCAGTCGCAGCGGCAGCGCGGCCGGCGCGCTGCCGCGCAGACCGGATCCTTCGGACAGACGCTGAAGCGGATGCGGGAATGGATCGTGGGCAACTTCTAGTGACGCGCCCACTCGCCCAAGTGACGATTCGCACGCCGGTTTCAAGAGGCAGCAGAGCAGTGATGAATCAATGTTTCGGTCGTGAGGTGGGAAACGAGAAGGGTGAAGAGTCAACCGGACATTTCACGTTTCACGTTTCACATTTCACTTTTTTCCACTAGGAGGCAGGCATGGCATTTGAAATTCTGGAAACGGAAACCCACGGAACGGTGATCAAGGTGGTCGGTGTCGGTGGCGCAGGCGGCAATGCGGTCGAGCACATGATCCGCCGCGGCGTGCAGGGCGTCGAGTTCATCTGCGCCAACACGGATCACCAGGCGTTGGCGCGCTCGTCGGCCAGAAACATACTGCAGTTGGGCTCGACCGGTCTCGGGGCGGGCAGCAAGCCCGAGGCCGGCAAGCAGGCAGCGGTCGAGGCGAGGGAACGCATCAGCGACGCGCTGCGCGGAGCGCACATGGTCTTCATCACCGCCGGCATGGGCGGCGGTACCGGCACCGGCGCCGCGCCCGTGGTGGCCGAAATCGCCAAGGAGCTCGGCATCCTGACGGTAGCGGTCGTGTCGAAGCCATTCGAATTCGAAGGGCCGAAGCGCGCCAACATCGCTGACGCAGGACTGGCAGAGCTCGAGGAGCGCGTGCACTCGCTGATCGTCATCCTGAACAACAAGCTCGAAGAGGTGCTCGGCGAGGACGCCGAGATGGCCGAGTGCTTCCGCGCCGCCGACAACGTCCTGCACAATGCGTGCGCCGGCATTGCCGAGATCATCAACATTCCCGGGCTGGTCAACGTCGACTTCGAGGACGTCAAGACCGTGATGGGTGAACACGGCAAGGCGATGATGGGCACTGCCGCGGCCGCCGGCCTCGACCGTGCGCGCATCGCCGCTGAACAGGCGGTCGCCAGTCCGCTGCTCGAAGGCGTCGACCTGTCGGGTGCGCGCGGCGTACTGGTGAACATTACCGCCAGCCAGTCGCTGAAGATGAAGGAAACGCGCGAAGTGATGAACACCATCCGCGCCTTCGCCGCGGAAGACGCCACTGTCATTTTCGGCACCGTCTGCGATGAGTCGATGGGCGACGACCTGCGCGTGACCGTTGTTGCCACCGGACTGGGTCGTTCCGCGGCCAAGAAGCACACGACGCCTTTCACGGTCGTGAAGACCGGCACCGACAACGTCTCGATCGGCGTGGCGCCGTCCGCGCCAACTCACGCAGCGGGCGACTACAGCCACTTCGACCAGCCTGCCGTCTGGCGCTCGCGTGACTCGGCTTCGGCGCGGGTCGCGGCCATGGAGGATGCTGGCCACGACCGCCTGGACATCCCGGCCTTCCTGCGCAAGCAGGCGGACTGAGCAGTGACGCCCCTGCGCTGACCGACAAGACGTCCCGGCGCTGATCGGCAGGCGGTGAATGGGCGGAGCGCGAAGCGAACGCGTGCTCCGCCCCAACCCCCCGCCAACTGCGTCTCGCCGTTAGCCCTCGTTACTGATCGCCGACGAGGTCCCGGTATGCGTGCCAAGTCGCATGTCCGACGACTGGCACGGCAATCAGGAGGCCGAAGAAAAGCGTGGCGAAGCCTGCGCCGACGAGCAGCACGATCAATGCGGCCCAGATCGCGAGCGGCAGTGGGTTGGCAGCCAGCGCGCGCACGCTCGTGATGGCCGCAACCACCGTGTCCGTACCGCGCGCCAGCATCAGCGGCACCGATACCACGCTTAGGGCGAATACGATGATGGCGAACACGGCGCCGACCGCGAAGTACGTCAGCACGAAGTCCAAGTGTTCGATGCTCGCCACGCGGCCGAGGAAGCCGGACAGGCTGGGCATGCCGGATGAGAA
>JAHEDN010000096.1 GCA_024641225.1 Burkholderiales bacterium
GACGCCGATGCTGGCGGTTGCGGGCAGGGTCATTCGGTATGGCGTCGAAATGCGCGGTGAGCCGCTGGACAGTCAACCTCAAGTATACTGATTGAACTGAACAGTTCAAGTCTATACTGATCGGTAATCTTCCGGTGCGAGATACTGCGAATGAGCCCGTGCGGGATGTCCACGTCCTGGGCCTTCATCCATTGTGGATTTCCGTCATTTCCTTGCGACTATCAAGGACAAGTAATAAACTGATCGGTAATTTTAAGGGATGGCGAAGGCGATGGAGCGGATGTCGTTGAAGCAGCAGCAGCAGCGCCTGCGCGAGGACGTGATCCTGCAGGCCGTCAACTCGCTGCTGGCCGAGAAGGGCTACGACCTGATGACGGTCGACGGGGTCGCGGCCGTGGTCGGCATCGCCAAGGCCTCGCTGTACAAGCATTTCGAGTCGAAGGAGCGTCTGGCCGCGGCGGCAATGGTGCGGCTGCTCGACCGCACGCTGGAAATCATCGAGTCGCAGGCGGCCTCGGCCGCGCCGCTGGACAAGCTGACGTCGATCGTGCGCTGGGCCGTGCGCGAGCACCTGCGTGGGCAGATGCCCGCCCTGCCGTCGACGCGCTCCGCGCTGCGCGAGGCCCTGATCGCGCACAAGCCGTATGTCGACCGCCTGATCCGGGTGACCGAGCATCTCGGCGGCTGGATCGAAGCGGCGCAGCACGAGGGCGCGATCAACCCGCGGCTTTCCGGTGAAGTTGTGCTGTACACAGTGTTTGCGCGGGCGTGCGACCCGGTGTCTGATTTCCTAAAGCTCTCGGGCGCCTACAGCGACGAAGAGATTGTCGAACTGATCGCCGAAACCTGCTTCTCCGGGCTCGCCACGCGGCCGTCCTGAGCGCGGTCTCGGCCGTGGCCGCGTTACGCGGCCAGGCGCTGCGACAACCGGGTCTGTGCGGCGATACCCGCGGCCACGGCCAGTCCGGACTTGAGCCCGTCCTCGTGGAAGCCGTAGCCGGTCCAGGCGCCGGCGAACCACACGCGGCGCCGTCCCTGAACCTGCGGCAGCTGCTTCTGCGCCTCGATCATCCGCGCGTCGAAGATCGGGTGCTCGTAGTCGAATTCCGCGATCACCTTCTCGGGCGACGGTTCGATGAGCGGGTTCAGAGTAACGAACACCGGCGAGCGGAACGGCAGTGGCTGCAGCTTGTTCAGCAGATAGGTGACCGACACATTGGGGTCGCTGCCGCCGTCGCTCAGGTAGTTCCACGACGACCACACCGATCGCAGCCGGGGCATCAGTCGTTCGTCGGTGTGCAGCACGGCGCGATTGGGCTGGTAGCGGGCGTCGGCGAGCAGCAGGCGTTCCGCGGCGTCCGCATCGTTAAGCATCGCGGCCGACTGGTCGCTGTGGCAGGCGAGCACGACCTGGTCGAAAGCCTCCGTGCCACGGGCCGTGCGCACGTTGACCTTGCCCGCGGCTTCGTTGCGCGCAATTTCCACGACCGGCGTATCGAGGCGAACGTCGGGCAGGCGGCCGGCAATCTTCTGCACGTATTGCCGCGCGCCGCCGGCGACGGTGAACCATTGCGGCCGGTCGCTGACCTGCAGCAGGCCGTGGTTGTGGCAGAAGCGGATGAAGGTGGCGAGCGGGTACTGGAGCATCGTGCGCATCGGACACGACCAGATCGCCGCCGCCATAGGCAGCAGGTACCAGCGGCGGAAATTCTCGCCGTAGCGATGGCGGTCGAGGAACTCGCCCAGCGTCTGCCCGCCGTCGTCGCCGCCATGCTGTGCGATCTGCGTCGCCTGGCGGTTGAAGCGCAGGATGTCGGCCAGCATGCCGAGGAAACGCGGCGAGGCGAGGTTGCGCCGCTGCGCGAACACGCTGGCGAGGCTCGTGCCGGCCCATTCGATCCTGCCCCCGCCGCGCGCCGCGGGAACGCTCACTGCGAACGACATGTCGCTCTTCGCGGTCGGCACGCCAAGGTCGGCGAGGAGCCGGATCAGGTTCGGATAGGTCCGCTCGTTGAAGACCAGGAAACCAGTGTCGACCGGGTACTCGACGCCGTCCAGCCGTACATCGACGGTGTTGGTGTGGCCGCCCAGCCGCGGCGCCGCCTCGAAGAGGGTGACCTGGACGCCGTGCTTGCGCTCGGCGAGCAGCGCATGCGCGCAGCCGAGCCCGGAAATGCCGCTGCCGACGATTGCAACTCTCATGTGCAGACCTCGAACGCGCGCGCGGCGCGCAGTGACGCGACGGCCTCTGCGGACCCAGGGCCGCTCGCTCGTCGCAATTGGAAAGACTGAAGCGGCGCGCGCCGCGCGACGCCCGCCCGGTTTGAGCCCGAGGCTAGCCGGCCGCGCGCTTGTCGAACTCGACCATTGCGTAGGCCGAGTGATTGTGACGGGGTGAGTTCTGGCGGTGCTGCGAGCGCTGCGCGCCCGCTGCACCGCCGGACTGCGGCTAGCGAGCCACGCGCTTGTCGAACTCGACCATTGCGTAGGCCGAGTGATTGTGAATCGCCTCGAAGTTCTCCGACTCGACGGTGTAGGCGAGGACCCGGTCGTCGGCGTTCAGCGCCAGCGCCACGTCGCGCACGACGTCCTCGACGAACTTCGGGTTGTCGTAGGCCCGCTCGGTCACGTACTTCTCGTCGGGCCGTTTCAGCAGCGCCCACATCTCGCTGGACGCCGCGCTCTCCGCGACGCGCACCTGTTCCTCGACCGTCATCGGCGCGCCCAGCTCCACGGCGATCACGATGTGGGCGCGCTGGTTGTGCGCGCCGTAGTCCGAAATCTTCTTGCTGCACGGGCACAGGCTGGTCACCGGCACGGTCACCGTCTGCCACACGCGCGTGCCACCCTCGGCGGCCTCGGCGCGCAGCGTCAGCTGGTAGTCCATCAGGCTCTGCACGCCGGACACCGGCGCCGATTTCATGATGAAGTACGGTAGCCGGACCTCGATCTCGCCGCGTGCCGCCTCGAGCCGGGCAAGCATCGCGTCCATCAGGGTACGTATCGAAGACGTCGAGAGCGGTTCGCGATGACCGGCCAGCACCTCGATGAATCGCGACATGTGCGTGCCCTTGATCGGCGCCGGAAGCGCCACGAACATGTCCACCGACGCGACCGACGGCTGGCTGCCTGCCGCAGTGGCCACCTGCACCGGGTGCGTCAGCGAGCGCACCCCGACGCGCGCGATCGCGACATTGCGCAGGTCGTGGCTCGCTTGCACATCGGGAAGAAACATCGGGTCGGGCGCGTTCATCGGCGAATCCTGAATTGTCCCCGATCTCGCCACCTGGCGCCGCGGCAACGGGCCGAAGCAGGCAGCAAGCAGACACTCCCACGTTGAGCTCGGCGCTGGCCATATCAACCCCGCGTCTCAGCGGGTCGCCAGCAACTGCTCGACCCGGTTCGTCAGCCGGGGATCGAGCGGATCGATCGCGCTCGGGAACGACGCCACCGCGCGCCCCTGCCGGTCGATCAGGTACTTGTGGAAGTTCCACTTCGGCGCCTGGCCGGTTTCCCGGGTCAGCGCCGCGAAGAACGGGTTGGCAGTCTGCCCGACGACCCCCGATTTCGCAAACATCGGGAAGCGCACGCCATAGATGTCGAAGCAGAAGTCGGCGATGCCCTGGTTGTCTTTCGGCTCCTGGCGAAAGTCGGCCGACGGGAAGCCCATGACGACCAGTCCGCGCGATGCGTATCGCTCGTGCAGCTTCTGCAGCCCCTCGTACTGCGGCGTGTACCCGCAGGCGCTGGCGGTATTCACCGCCAGCACGACCTTGCCCGCGAACTGGCAAAGGTCCTGCGGTTTCTCATCCTGCAGGCGCGGCAGGGTGTGGCTGAGCAGCGGCGGGCATGCCGGAGGTGAGCTCGCCGCTGCCGGCGTTGTCCAGCCGATGAACACGCTGGCAATCAGTCCGCAGACAGCCGAAAGAAGTCGGACGCGAAACTGCTCCGGCGCGTCCATTCCCAAAGCCCCGCCTGTAATGTTAGCGCTTACTTTCATTGATTTTTCCAGAAAATATCGCTGCAGAGATCTTGTCGCTGATGGCTCCCTGCGCGGTCACTGCAATCAGATTGACCTAGTCAGATCATGAACACTGGCCTTATGATACAAAGCTATCGATGAAAGTCAAAGTTTTGTCCATGACAAAAGTCCGGAGAATCCCGCGTCTCGCCGGTCGCCGCTGCCGCCTCGGAAGCTGCGGGCGCTCGCGCGGCGGAGTCGGTGCGAAATGGCCGAAGTGACGAGCGCCCGGGCTGCGCCGGCGCCGGTGGCAATGACGATCGCATCGGTCGAGCGTGACACGGGGCTCTCGAAGGACACACTGCGTGTGTGGGAACGCCGCTACGGTTTTCCGGCCCCGCAACGCGACGTGGTTGGCGAGAGGCTCTATCCCATCGAACAGGTCGACAAGCTGCGGACGCTGAAGCGGCTGCTCGATCTGGGGCATCGGCCAGGCAGGATCGTGAGGTTGCCGATCGAGGAACTGCGGCGGCTCGCGCAGGCCAGCCGCGACACCACGGCGCGCAGCTTTCCGCAGACCGACGCACGCGACGATCTGGAGGCGCTGGTTGGGCAGCTGACCGCGCACCGGATGGAAGAGTTGCGCGGCCAACTCGCGCAACTCCTGCTCCGCAAGGGGCTGGAGCGCTTCATTGCCGAGGTGGTCGTGCCGATGAACGAACTGGTCGGCGAGGCGTGGACTCGCGGTGCGCTGCAGATTTTCGAGGAGCACCTCTACACCGAAGCGGTTCAGGGTCTGCTGCGCAACGCAATCGGCTCCATGCCGCGCGGGGACCAGCGGCCTCGTGTCCTGCTGACCACGTTTCCCCAGGAACCGCACGGCCTCGGGATCCTGATGGCCGAGGCGGTCTTCGCGCTCAACGGCTGCCACTGCAGTTCGCTCGGCGTGCAGACGCCGGTGTGGGACATCGCGCTCGCGGCCGAAGCACAGCGCACGGATATCGTGGCGCTCTCCTTCTCGGCCGCGGTCAACCCGAACCAGGCCGTCGACGGGCTGGCTGAACTGCGCGACAAGCTCCCGTCGGACGTCGAACTCTGGGCCGGAGGCAGCTGCCCGGCATTGCAGCGGCGCACGATGCAAGGTGTACAGGCGCTGCGCACGCTCGACGAGATTGCGCCCGAGGTCGTGCGCTGGCGCGCACGCCGTTCTTCGGCCTGAGGACGCAGGGGGCCTGACGTTGGCCAGCGGTGGCAACAAGCGGTACCTGCCGGCCAGGAACTGCGCCGCCTGCGGACGCACGATGGTCTGGCGCCGGCGCTGGGCGAAGAACTGGCTGCAGGTCCGCTACTGCTCGGATCGCTGCCGCGCAGGGCGCCAACGCATCGGCCCGCGAGGCGGCCTTTGATGGGGAATCCGTCGGCAGCACGACCCGCAACTGCGCCACCCCGGCTTCGGCTGGTGCTCGGCGACCAGCTCGACCCGGACGGGCCGCAGCTGGCGGAGTTCGACCCGGCGCGCGACCGCATCGTGGTGATCGAGGCGCCGGGTGAGGCGACGCACGTCTGGAGCCACAAGGCGCGCATTGCGCTGTTCCTGGCGGCGATGCGGCACTTCGCCGCCGAGGTCGATGCGCGCGGCCTGCCGCTGCACTACGTGACCCTCGACGACGCGCGCCATTCGGCGGACGCCGGCCTCGTCGAGCGGCTGGCGCACGTGCTCGGCGACGCCGGCGCGCGTGAACTGGTGATCGTCGAGCCGGGCGAGTGGCGGCTGGCTCGAGCCATCGAGGACCTGTGCCGGCAGCGGCGCGTCGAACTGACGGTGCTGCCGGACAAGCACTTCCTGTGCTCGCGCGCCGAGTTCTCCGGCTGGGCGCGCGGCCGGCGCGAACTGCGACAGGAACATTTCTACCGCTGGATGCGTCGCCGGCACCGGGTGCTGCTCGACGGCGACGGCGGTCCCGAGGGCGGACGCTGGAACTTCGACGCCGACAACCGCAGCGCCTTTCCGAAGCAGGGGCCGGGCGAGATCGTCCCGCCGGCGCGATTCGCGCCGGACGCGATTACGCGCGACGTGCTGGCGCTGGTGGAGCGACGCTTCGCGCGCCATCCCGGCTCGCTGCGCGACTTCGCCTGGCCGGTGACGCGCGCCCAGGCACGCGCGGCGCTCGACCGCTTCGTCGAGGCGCGGCTGGAGCACTTCGGGCGCTGGCAGGACGCGATGTGGACCGACACGCCTTTTGGCTGGCACGCGCTGTTGTCGAGCAGCCTCAACCTCAAGCTGATCGGGCCGCGCGAAGTGATCGACGCTGCCGAGCGCGCCTCGCGCGAGCGCGGCCTGCCGCTCGCCGCGGTCGAGGGGTTCGTCCGCCAGGTGCTTGGCTGGCGCGAGTTCGTCCGCGGCGCCTACTGGCACTTCATGCCGCAACTGGCTGAAGCCAACGTTTTCGGCCATCGGCGGCCGCTGCCGCGCTGGTACTGGACTGGCGAGACGCGCATGAACTGCATGCGCGAAGTAATCGGGCAAACGCTGCAGCACGGCTACGCGCACCACATCCAGCGGCTGATGGTCACCGGGCAGTTCGCGCTGCTCGCCGGAATCGAGCCGCGCCAGGTCGCGGCGTGGTACCTCGCCGTCTACGTCGACGCCGTCGAGTGGGTCGAGTTGCCGAACGTCGCCGGCATGGCGCTGCACGCCGACGGCGGCCGCTTCACCAGCAAGCCCTACGTCGCCAGCGGCGCGTACATCAGACGGCAGAGCAACTACTGCGCCGGCTGCGCCTATCGCCCGGAGGCACGCACCGGTGAGCGCGCCTGCCCGGTGACGACGCTGTACTGGAACTTCCTGCTCGACCACGAGCGCCGGCTCGCAGCGAGCCCGCGCACGGCGCTGATGGCGCGCAACGCCGCGCGCCTCGGCACCGGCGAGCGCGCGGCGATCCGCGCCCGCGCTGGCGAAATGCTCGACAATGCCGACTCACTCTGAACCGGCGACCGGAGCGTTGCGCATGAAGCTGAACCAGCGCGTGGCAGTGATCACCGGCGCGGCGCAAGGCATCGGTGCGGCGTGCGCGCGGGCATTTGCCGCAGAGGGTGCGCTGGTGGTCGTTGCCGACCTCAACGAGGTCGGCGGCACGGCGCTGGTGCGCGAGATCGCCGCTGCCGGCGGCATGGCGATCTTCTGCCGCGCGGACGTTGGTGAGAAGCGGGACGCCGAGCGGCTGATCGCGCACGCGGTCGAGCATTACGGCCGGCTCGACGTGCTCGTCAACAACGCCGGGATCGTGCACGCGGCCGACTTCGTCGATCTCGCCGAGGACGATTTCGATCGCGTACTGCGCGTCAACCTGAAGGGCGCGTTCCTCTGCGGGCAGGCCGCCGCGCGGCAGATGCTGTTGCAGCCGCCGCGCGCGGATGCGCATGGCACGGGCAGCCGCGGCGTGGTCGTCAACATGTCGAGTGTCAACGCCGTGCTGGCGATCGCCAACCAGGTGCCTTACACGGTCAGCAAAGGCGCGCTCAATCAGCTCACCAAGGTGATGGCAATCGGTCTGGCGGACAAGGGCATCCGGGTCGTGGGTATCGGTCCCGGATCGATCGCCACCGAGATGCTGAAGGCTGCCGTGCTGACCAACGACGCGGCGAAGGGCCGCATTCTTTCGCGCACGCCGATGGGAAGGCTCGGCGAACCCGACGAGATCGCGCGCATCGCCGTCTTTCTTGCCAGCGACGATGCCTCCTACCTGACCGGGACCACGCTGTATCCCGATGGTGGCCGGATGGCGCTCAACTACGTGATGTGAACGCCGCGCTTTCCCGGCGCGATCGCCGCGTGCGCCGCACTCGGAACAGTGCGCGGATGCGTCCGTACGGATGAGCGCGGGATGCCGTGAGACATGCGCACGGTCTAGCGTCACGGTAAGACTTTTCGTCCACTGATCGGCATCGTCCGCCGCCTGTCTTCGCGAGCGGTTTTCGCGTTCCAATGCGGCGCCTTTCCTGCGCAGAATTCCTCCCAAGCAAGATGTCTTCGGAGGTTCGCAACATGCCATCAGCCACTCGTCGCACGCATTGCAGGAACGCCGGCTTCACGCTGGTCGAGGTGCTGATCGCGGTCGCCGTGGTGGCGATCCTCACCATCGTCTCGCTGCCCAGCTACGCGGAGTTCGTCAAGCGCGGCACGCGCGCCGACGCGCAGGCATTCCTGATGGAAGTGGCGCTGCGCCAGCAACAGCGCTTGGTCGATCGCCGCGCCTACGCCGCCACAATCGGCGATCTCGGTCTCGCGCTGCCCCAGTCGCTCGTCGGCAAGTACGCGGTGTCGATGTCGGCTCCGGTGGCGGTGCCGCCGAGCTTCACGATCAGCGCCGCACCGCACGGCGCGCAGACCATCGAGGGCTGCGGCACGCTGAGCCTGACCAGTTCCGGCGAACGCGCTCCGGCGCGTTGCTGGCAATGAATTCCAGGGAGGAGACCATGTTCATCAACCAACGCATCG
>JAHEDN010000097.1 GCA_024641225.1 Burkholderiales bacterium
CGGATCATCAACTTCTTTCCGGAAGAAAAGCGCCAGCAGCTGCTGATGGACCTGTCACTGAACCTGCGGGCGATGGTGTCACAGCGCCTGATCGCGCTGAAGGACCGCAAGGGACGCATACCGGCGGTCGAGATCATGCTGAACACGCCGCTGATCCAGGAGTTGATCTTCAAAGGCAACGTGCCGGAGATCCGCGAGGTCATGAAGCGCGGCCGCGAGCAGGGCATGCAGACCTTCGACCAGGCGCTGTTCGACCTGCACGAGGCCGGCTTCATCACCTACGAAGACGCGCTGCGCAACGCCGACTCGGTCAATGACCTGCGCCTGCACATCAAGCTGAACTCGAAGCTGTTCGGCGGCGTCCAGGAAATGCACCGCGGCATCGAGCACCTCGGGCTCACGGAGTGACGACCGTCCGGGCTGCGCGGCGGCTCGGACGTGATGCGGCCCTCGGCCGCGGCGATGGCGGCGTCGCCGTTTTATCATCCAGTCACTGCCTGCGCCAGCAGGCCTCATCGGCGGTGCCCCCGCCTTATTCATCATGGCCACCGTCTACGACTTTTCCGCGAAAACGATCGACGGCAAGACCCGCAAGCTCGCCGACTACAAGGGCAAGGTCCTGCTGATCGTCAACACCGCCAGCAAGTGCGGCTTCACGCCGCAGTACAAGGGGCTCGAGACCCTCTACAAGGAATTTGGCAAGCGAGGCTTCGCCGTGCTCGGTTTCCCGAGCAACCAGTTCGGCGAGCAGGAGCCGGGACCGGAGTCGGAGATCGCCGAGTTCTGCGAAATGAACTTTGGCGTCACCTTCCCGCTGTTCGCCAAGATTGACGTCAACGGTGATTCGGCTCACCCGCTGTACAAGTACCTGACCAGGGCGAAGCCCGGCCTGCTCGGCTCCGAGGGGATCAAGTGGAACTTCACCAAGTTCCTGGTCGACCGGGACGGCAACGTCGTCAAGCGCTATGCGCCGACCACCGAGCCCAAGGAAATCTCGGCCGATATCGAGAAGCTGCTCGGATCGAAGTGACGGCCCGGCTCAGCGCTTCTGCGGCGGCCGCTGCCGATACTGCCCGGCAACCATCTCGAAGCGGAACAGCCGGCACTCCAGGGCGCCGTTGAAGAGCACCGTCTTGCGCGTCTCGTGCAGCCGCATCTGACGGGGCAGGTCACGGTCGGCAGACAGCAGCCAGGCCGTCCAGCCGGGAAATGACGCCTTCATCCGGTCGCCGAAATCGCGCATCAGCGCCGGCACGGTGGCTGACTTCGGCGCGCTCTGTTCGCCGTATGGAGGGTTGGTGACGAGCATGCCGTGCGCGGCGATCGGCTGCGTCTCGCGCGCGTCGCCGGCGGCAAGCGTCAGTCGCCCGTCATCGAGCCACGGCTGCAGGCCGGCGAGCCGGGCGTTGCCGTGCGCGGTTTCGATCACGCGCGTCGAAATATCGGTACCGGCGATCCGCGCACGCGCGGTGTCGTCGATCGCCGCAGCGGCTTGTGCCTTCAGCTCGCGCCACGCCGCGGCATCGAAGCCGGCGAGCCGTTCGAATCCGAAGCGACGGT
The DNA here is from genome assembly GCA_024641225.1 of Burkholderiales bacterium. GTDB lineage: Bacteria > Pseudomonadota > Gammaproteobacteria > Burkholderiales > Burkholderiaceae_F > JADJWR01. Next base: position 1,561 of record JAHEDN010000097.1, read on the forward strand.
CCAGGCCCGGCGCGCGGCGAGCGGCGATCAGCGCCGCCTCGATGGCAATCGTGCCGCTGCCGCAGAAAGGGTCGAGCAGCGGCATCGCGGGCGTCCAGCCCGCAAGCATCAGCAGTCCGGCGGCGAGGTTCTCCTTCAGCGGCGCCTCGCCCTTCTCGGCGCGCCAGCCGCGCTTGAACAGCGGCTCGCCGGAGAGATCGAGGTACAGCGTCAGCCGCCGCTCGTCGAGGTAGGCGAAGACGCGCACGTCCGGCCGGGCACGGTCGATCGACGGCCGTGCGCCGGTCTCGTCGCGCAGGCGATCGACGATCGCGTCCTTGAGGCGCAAGGTCGCGAATTCGAGGCTACGCAGCGGAGACCGCGACGCATTGACGTCGACACGCAGCGTTTGCTCGGAATCGAAGTGCCGTTCCCACGCGACCGCCTGTGCCTGCTCGTACAGGTCCCGCTCGTCGCCGTACTCGCCGGTCGCCACCTGCCACAGCACGCGGCTGGCGATGCGACTGTGCAGATTGGCGGCGTAAGCCGCCCTCATCGTGCCGGCGAAGCCGACGCCGCCGCTCTCGGGCGCAAGGAACTGCGCGCCGAGCGCGCGCAGTTCGTCGGCCAGCAGCGGCTCGAGCCCACGCGGGCAGACGGCGAAGAACTTCTCGACAGGCGGGTTCACGATCGGTCGACGGCGGCAGCAGCAGCGCGTGAACGATACGCGCTCCTACAATCGGCAGCGCTGGCGACACCGCCAGCGACAGGGGAAGGGCATGGAGCCAAGCGTATTCACGCGGATCGTTCGTGGCGAACTGCCGGCCGCGAAGGTCTACGAGGACGAGCACACGATCGCTTTCATGGATGCCGGCCAGGTCAATCCGGGGCACGTGATCGTCGCCACGAGGCAGCAGGTCGAGACCATCCTTGACCTCGACGACGAACTGGCCGGCGCGCTGTTCCGTACTGTGGCGCGGGTTGCGCGCGCGGTGGATGCGGCGTTCAGGCCCGACGGGATCACCGTGCTGCAAGCCAACCGGCCCGCCGGCTGGCAGACGGTGCCGCACGTGCACCTTCACGTGCTGCCGCGCTACGAGGGCGACGGCGTCGGGCTCGTCTGGCCGCGCAAGGATCCGCCGTTCGAGCGGCTGCGCGAACTGGCGGGGCGTATCCGGGTCGAGTGAACGGAAGCGTGCTCAGCCGCGCAACTGGCCGGCGCCGAACACGACGTATTTCTGCGAAGTGAGGCCTTCGAGGCCGACCGGCCCGCGCGCGTGCAGCTTGTCGGTCGAGATGCCGATCTCGGCGCCGAGACCGTACTCGTAGCCGTCGGCGAAGCAGGTCGGTGCGTTGACCATCACCGAACTGGAATCGACCTCGCGCAGGAAGCGCTCGATGGCGAGATGGTCGCGGCTGACGATCGAGTCGGTGTGGTGCGAGCCGTAGAACTCGATGTGGGCGATGGCGGTGTCGAGCGAATCGACCACCCGCACCGCGAGGACCGGCCCCAGGTATTCGGTGAACCAGTCCTCTTCGGTCGCCGCCCTGGCCTGCGGCAGCAGCGCGCAGGTGGCCGCGCAGCCGCGCAGCTCGACGCCGTGCGAGGCGAGCGCTGCGGCGACCTGCGGCAGGAACACGGCTGCGACGTCCGCGTGCACCAGCAGGGTCTCCATCGCGCCGCAGATGCCGTAGCGGTAGGTCTTGGCGTTGACGGCAACGTCGACCGCCTGCGCGAGATCCGCCGCGGCGTCGACGTAGACATGGCAGTTGCCGTCGAGGTGCTTGATCATCGGGACCCTGCTCTCATTGGCGAGGCGCTCGATCAGGCCGCGGCCGCCGCGCGGCACGATCACGTCGACGAATTTCGGCATCGCCACCAGCAATCCGACTGCTGCCCGGTCGGTGCTCTCGATCAGCTGCACGGCCTCGCCCGGCAGGCCGGCTTCTCGCAGGCCGTGGCTCACCTGCTGCGCCAGCAGCCGGTTGCTTTCGAATGCTTCCGAGCCGCCGCGCAGGATCGTCGCGTTGCCGCTTTTGAGGCACAGCGTGGCGGCATCGACCGTCACGTTCGGGCGGCTTTCGTAGATGATGCCGATGACGCCCAGCGGCACGCGCATGCGGCCGATGCGCAGCCCCGAGGGCTGCGGCCGCACCTCGCTGACCTCGCCCACGGGGTCCGGCAGCAGCGCGATCTTCTCCACGCCAGCGGCCATCTTCTCGATGCTGGCTGCCGTCAGGCGCAGGCGGTCGAGCAACGGCGCGTCGAGCCCTGCCCCGGTGGCGCGCTCGATGTCGCGTCGGTTGGCCTCGAGCAAGTCGGACGCCGCCGCGCGGATCGCCGATGCGATTGCGTTGAGCGCGCTGTTCTTCTGCGCCGTCGCAGCACGTGCCATCGCCGTCGACGCCGCGCGCGCGCGGGCGCCGACCGACTTCATGTAGGCAGCAAGGTCGGTCGTCGGCGTCAATTCGGCGGGAGCGTTCATGTCGGGCTGCCGGCTGCGCAGGCCATCGCGATATCGCTCAATTCTAGCCACGGGTCACTGTCGCGAAGCGGGGCAGCCAGCCCCTTCACCAGACGGTCGATGTCGGCGCAGCGGGCCAGGAGCGTCGCCAGCGTTGCCGCCGAAAGGCGGCGCAGCGCCTGCGGCATAAGCTTTTCGCGCGGACCCCAGATGCGCAGTTCACGTGCCGCGACTGCGAAGGGTTTGCCGGCGGCAATCGCCTCCTGCGCTCGCAGCAACGTGCGCAGTTCGTCCGCCACGACCCAGAGCACCAGCGGCAGCGGCTCACCCTCTTCGCGCAGCCCTTCGAGCAGGCGCAACGCGCGAGCGCTGTCGCCGGCGAGCAGGGCGGGTGCCAGTGTGTAGACGTCGTAGCGGGCGACATTAAGCACGGCGTCGGCAACCTGCTCGAGGGTCAGGTCGCCGGGTGGATGAAGCAGCGCCAGCTTGCCGATCTCCTGGTGCGCGGCGAGCAGGTTGCCCTCGACCCGGTCGGCGATGAATTCGAGCGCCTCCCGTGGCGCGCGCTGGCGGTTTCGTGCCAGCCGGCCGCTGATCCATTCGGGCAGCGACCGGCGCTCGACGCGTTCGACCTCGATCCACACCGCCGCATGCTCCAGCGCCGATGCCCAGCGGCTCGCTCGCGTTTCGCGGTCGAGCCGCGGCAGCGAGATGAGCGCGAGCAGATCCGGCGGCGGCGACAGGGCGAACTCGCGCAGCGCCTCGGCACCGATCTTGCCCGGCTTGCCGCCCGGCAGCCGCAATTCCACGATCCGCCTCTCCGCGAACAGCGACAGGCCAGAGGCCGCTTCGTTCAATCGCGACCAGTCGAAACGGGCGTCGGCATGCAGCACTTCGCGTTCGCTGTAGCCGGTGGCGCGCGCCGCGGCGCGGATCGCGTCCGCTGCCTCGATTGCCAGCAGCGGCTCGTCGCCGGCAACGACGTAGATCGGCGCAAGCGCACCATCCTTCCGTCGCGCCTGCAGATGCGCCGACAACGCATCGGCCTTCAGCCGCATCGCGCCCTCAGGCCTTCAGCGCCGACAGACGCCGCAGGATCTGCTGTGCCACGTCGAGGAGCATGTCCTGATACAGCTGCTCTGCCTCGTACTCGCGCGCCAGCAACTGCTCTTCGAGGACTGCCAGGTCGCGCGTTGCCGATACCGGCGTCCTGCCGAGGTACTCGCGCCCCTTGCCATCGTGGACGCGGAAGACCACGCGCAGCAGCAGCCGGTATTCTCGCGCCCGGCCCTGCGCGTTGACGGAAAGCACGTCGCGCTCGCGGGATTCGTCGACGATCTCGATGACCGCCTGCGCCGAGGCGCGATCGTCGATGACGGCCGAGGAGGTCCCGCTGCGGATTCCGCGCACCAGTTCGATCCCGAGGGCCGAAGTCGCCGGCGCGGCTACGAAGACGCTGGCGAAGGGCAGCTGCTGCGTGCCCCTCAGCCGGAAACCGCATGCGGCGAGTCCGCCCGAAAGGGCAAGCACGCCGAGACGCGCGATGACCGACCGGCGAACGGGACGGACAGTCCCGCGCGAGCCCCGCTTGTCGTCCCCGTGTTGCAGCGGCATCGGCGTCGTGACGGTCCGTCTCAGACCACCACGTTGACCAGCTTGTTCGGCACCACGACCAGGCGTTTGACCGGGCTGCCGGCGATGAACTTCATCACGTTCGGATCGGCCAGCGCCGCCTGCTCGATGGCCGCCTTGTCCGCTGCAGCAGGCACGCGGATCGCGCCGCGCAGCTTGCCGTTGACCTGCACGACGAGCTCGATCTGGTCCTGCGCCAGCGCATCCTCGGCAGCCTGCGGCCAGGGCGCGTCGAGCAGGTCGCCGAGCTCGGCGGCGAAGTTCAGTTCGTGCCACAGGACATGCGTGATGTGCGGCGCGATCGGGTACAGCACGCGCAGCAGGATGCCGAGGCCCTCGCGGGCAAGCGCGTTCTCTGCGGCGGAATTGCCGAGCCTGGCGTCCTCGAGCGCGTTGAGCATCTTCATCGCGGCCGAGACGACGGTGTTGTACTGCACGCGTTCGTAATCGAAGTCGGCCTGCTTCAGGTTCAGGTGAATCTCGCGCCGCACGTCCTTCAGCGGCGCCGGCAGCGCTGCCCCGGCGACCGGCCCCGCCTGCGTGAGCGGCTCGCGCCGCGCGTGGCAGAAGCTCCATAGCCGGCGCAGGAAGCGAAAGGTGCCTTCGGCGCCCGAGTTCGACCACGCCGCGCTCTGGTCGGGCGGGCCGGCGAACATCACGAAAGCGCGCGCCGTGTCGGCGCCGAAGCGGCCGATGATGTCGCGTGGCTCGACGACGTTGTTCTTGCTCTTGCTCATCTTCTCGGTGCCGCCGTAGGCCACAGGCCCGCCGTCCTCGTGCGCGGTGACCTTGACCGGGCGGCCCTTGTCGTCGTACTCGATGTCGATCTCGTTCGGGTAGAACCAGCGCTTGCGGCCTTCCTCGTCTTCTCGGTAGTAACAGTCGTGCGTCAGCATGCCCTGCGTGAACAGGCGCGTGAACGGCTCGTCGAACCTGACCAGGCCGAGGTCGCGCATCACCTTGGTCCAGAAGCGCGCGTACAGCAGGTGCAGCACCGCGTGCTCGATGCCGCCGATGTACTGGTCCATCGGCATCCAGTAGTCGTTGCGCTCGTCGACCATGCGGTCGTGCGCGTCGGGCGAGCAGTAGCGCATGTAGTACCAGCTCGAGTCGACGAAGGTGTCCATCGTGTCGGTCTCGCGCCGCGCCGCCTTGCCGCACCTCGGGCAGGAACACTTCAGGAACGGCTCGTACTTCGCCAGCGGGTTGCCGCTGCCGTCCGGTACCAGGTTCTCGGGCAGCAGCACCGGCAGGTCCTCTTCCGGCACCGGCACCGCGCCGCAGGAATCGCAATGGATGATCGGGATCGGCGTGCCCCAGTAGCGCTGGCGCGAGATGCCCCAGTCGCGCAGCCGGTACTGCACCTGCTTGTCGCCGAGATCCTTCCCCTTCAGATCAGCGGCGATCGCGTCGGTGGCGGCTTCGTACGACAGCCCGTCGTACCTGCCCGAGTTCACGCAAACGCCGCGCTGCTTGTCTGCGTACCATTCCTGCCAGCCATCGGTCGAGAAGTCCTCGCCGTCGACCGCGATCACCTGCCGGATCGGCAGTCCGTACTTCTTCGCGAACTCGAAGTCGCGCTCGTCGTGCGCCGGCACGCCCATCACCGCGCCTTCGCCGTAGCCCATCAGCACGTAGTTGCCGACCCACACCTCGACGCGCTCGCCGGTCAGCGGATGTCCGACCGCGAAGCCGGTGGCCATGCCACGCTTTTCCATCATGGCGATGTCGGCCTCGGTCGCGGCGCCCCTGCGGCATTCGTCGATGAAGGCGGCGAGAGCCGGGTTGTCGCGCGCCAGCCGCTCCGCGAGCGGGTGCTCGGCGGCCACCGCGACGAAGGTCACGCCGCAGATGGTGTCGGCACGCGTGGTGAACACGCGCAGCAGCTTTTTCTCGCCATCGAGTTCGTACGGGAAGCCGAAATTGACGCCGACGCTTCTGCCGATCCAGTTCTCCTGCATCGCGCGGACCTGTGGCGGCCACCCGTCGAGCCTCTCGAGGCTGGCCAGCAACTGGTCGGCGTACTGGGTGATGCCCAGGTAGTAGCCGGGGATCTCGCGCCGCTCGACCACTGCGTTGGAGCGCCAGCCGCGGCCGTCGATGACCTGCTCGTTGGCCAGCACCGTCTGGTCGACCGGGTCCCAGTTGACGACCTGCGTGGCGCGGTAGGCGATGCCCTTTTCGAGCATCCTGAGAAAGAGCCACTGGTTCCACTTGTAGTAGCTCGCGTCGCAGGTGGCGACCTCGCGGCTCCAGTCGAATGCCAGCCCGAGCGGCTGCATCTGCGCCTTCATGTCGGCGATGTTGGCGCGGGTCCATTCGGCCGGCGCTACGCCCTTGTCGATTGCGGCGTTCTCCGCCGGCAGGCCGAAGGCGTCCCAGCCCATCGGCGTCATCACGTTGTACCCGCGCATGCGCAGGATGCGGTACAGGACGTCGTTCAGCGTGTAGTTGCGCACGTGCCCCATGTGCAGCTTGCCGCTGGGGTAGGGCAGCATCGAGCAGGCGTAGAACTTCGGCTTCGGCCTGCCGGCCGCGTCCTTCGCATGCTCGACCGCGCGATAGGCGTCGCGTTCGCGCCAGTGTGCCTGGGCGGCGGTCTCAACCTGCTGCGGGTCGTATTTCTCGTGCATCGGGGAAAGGAGGTTTCTGCAGTCCGGCGGGCAGTATATCGACGCGTTCTCGGCGAGCCTGCGTCGGAGGCATCGGTGCCGCGAGCAACGACGGGCACGGTGCGGCCACTACAATCGCAGCCTTGCTGTCTCCCGAACCGAACCCTCCCGTGTCCGACCGCTTGCTGGCGGGG
>JAHEDN010000098.1 GCA_024641225.1 Burkholderiales bacterium
ACTGCCCGGCGCCGGCGCCGACATCGCGGCGTGGATGTCGTTCGCGATGAGCAAGAAGCTGTCGCGCGAACCGGAGAAGTTCGGCACCGGGCATCCCGAGGGGCTGGTCGAGGCGGGCGCGGCCAACAACAGCGCGCTCGCCGGCGCGTGGATCCCGGCGCTGGTGTTCGGCATCCCGGGCGACTCGATCACCGCGATCGTGATCGGCGTGCTGTACATGAAGAACCTGAATCCGGGACCGACGCTGTTCCTGAACAACCCGGAGAACATCTATGCCGTGTTCATGCTCTTCATCGTCGCCAACCTGCTGCTGCTGCCGCTCGGCTGGGTCTGCATCAAGACGGCCACCACGATCCTGCGCGTGCCGCGCAACATCCTGATGCCGGTGATCCTGATCTTCTGTGTCGTCGGCGCGTTTGCGATCAACAACTCGTACTTCGACCTGACGCTGCTCCTCGCATTCGGACTGCTCGGCTGGTTCCTCGAAACCAACGGCTTTCCCGTCGCACCGCTGATCCTCGGCCTGCTGCTCGGCGGCATGCTCGAAGACAATTTCATCACTTCGATGATCAAGGCCGAAGGCAACCTGCTGGCATTCGTCGAGCGGCCGATCGCGGCGGGGCTGGCGCTGTTCACGGTGGCCGTGTGGGTCGGCTCGGGCTGTTTCGCATGGCGCCGCTCCAGAGGCGCGGCAGGCGTGCCGGCAGCCGACTGAGGCGATGTGCTGCGCGGTGATCCGTGATCCGGACTTTCGCCGCCTGAAAGATCAACCGAGGAAACCATGGAACCGTTCGATCTCACGGGAAAAGTGGCGGTCGTCACCGGAGGCAACGGCGGCATCGGACTGGCGATGGCGCGTGGCCTGGCGCTCGCCGGCGCGAGCGTGATCGTGGTCGGCCGCGACCTGGGCAAGAGCGAGCGCGCAGTGCGGGAACTGAGCACGCTGGGCCGTGCGGCGCACGCGCTGCAGGCGGATCTCAGCGATGCCATCCGCTGCCGTGAGATGGTCGCGCAGGCGGCGGCAGTCCGCGGCCGTCTGGACATCCTCGTCAACAACGCCGGCATGAGCATTCGCAAGCCGCCGCAGGACTACGCGCTGGAGGAGTGGCGGGCCGTCATCGACACCAACCTGACAGGCGTGTTCGTCTGCTGCCAGGCCGCGTATCCGCACCTGAGGGCGGCGGGGCACGGCAAGATCATCAACATCGGCTCGATGATGTCGATCTTCGGCGCGTCACATGCCACACCATACTCGGCGTCCAAGGGCGCCGTCGTGCAACTGACGCGGTCGCTGGCCAGCGCGTGGGCGCGCGACAACATCCAGGTCAATGCGGTGCTTCCCGGCTGGATCGACACCGATCTGACGCGGCGGGCTCGCGCCGAAGTGGCGGGCCTGCAGGAGCGCGTGGTGGCCCGCACGCCGGCCGGACGCTGGGGCGTGCCCGGCGATCTCGCCGGGACGGCCGTGTTTCTCGCTTCATCGGCGTCGGACTTCGTGACCGGCGCAGCGGTGCCGGTCGACGGCGGTTACTCGATCCAGGCCTAGATCCGCGATGCCCGCGAGACCGAAACCCGTTTCTCCGCCGTCGCAGCGCTGCGGGCTCACCGTGGCCGCGCATACACTGCCGCCGCCGTTTCCACAGAATCCAAGATGATTGATTACCTCACCCTTGGCTGGCGCTGCAGCGCGATATCCGCGTCCACCGGTCCGTGAACCGACCAGGCAAGAGCCCGCTGAACGTGAACAAACCCACCGTCGCGCGCCACGGCGCCTGGGCATCGCCGCTGTCCGCCGCGGCGCTCGCCGCGGCATCCGCGACGCTGGGCCATGCGCGGTCCAGCGGCGGTCGTCTGTTCTGGACCGAGAGCCGTCCCGGCGAGGGCGGCCGCGTTGCGCTGCTTGCCCTCGGTGCCGACGGGCGCGCGATCGAAGTCACCCCGCGCGGGTTCAGCGTGCGCACGCGAGTGCACGAATACGGCGGTATCGCCTTTGCCCACGCCGGCACTCGGCTGCTGTTCTGCCACGATGCCGACCAGCGCCTGTACGCAATGACAGAGGGGCAGACGCCGCAGCCCCTGACGCCGCCCGGAATGCGTTACGCAGACGGCGCCGCGACGGCCGACGGCACGCATGCCTACTTCGTCCGCGAGGACCACCGTGCGAAAGGTGAACCGAGGAACACGGTGGTCGCGATCGATCCGGCGCATCCTTCGGCAGGCACCATCCTCTTCGGCGATTCGGACTTCGTCGCCTTCCCGCGCCCGAGTCCCGACGGACGACGGCTGGCCTTCGTCAGCTGGAGCCACCCGCGCATGCCGTGGGACGGCACTCAGCTTCACGTGGGAACCCTGTCGGCCGAAGGAATGCATGGGCTGCACACGATCGCCGGCAGCGCGACGGAATCGGTCCTCGAACCGTGCTGGGACGCGGACGGCAGCCTGTATTTCCTGTCCGATCACGGTGGCTGGTGGAACCTGCATCGCTGGCACGGCGGCTCGGCGGAGCAGATCACCGCCTTCGAGGCGGAGATCGGCGCGCCGCTGTGGCAGCTTGGGCAGTCGAGCTACGCGCTGCTTGGCGACAGGCGCGCACTGGTTCGCATCTGCCGCAACGCGATCGACCAACTGGCGCTGGTCGACGTGTCCAGCGGCGCTACCGAAGTGCTGGCGCTGCCTTTCGTCGCCTATCGCTCGCTCGGGCTGATCGATGCGCGCACCGCCTTCGCAATCGCCGCCTCGGAAGACGACCTGCCGGTGCTGATCACGATCGACCTGTCGAGCGGCGGCTTCACCGTGGTGCGACGGCCGGCGGAACCGCCTGCGCTGCCCGCGCCGCTGGTTTCACGCGCCGAGCCGATCGAGTTTCGGACGGTCCCCGGGCCCGATGGAGAACCGCGCTCCGCACACGCCTTCTTCTATCCGCCGCGTAATCCTGCCTTCGTTGCGCCGCCCGGCGAACTGCCGCCGTTGATGGTGGTACTGCACGGCGGGCCGACGGCGCACCGGTCGAACGATCTCCACCTTGCGACGCAGTTCTGGACCACGCGCGGCTTCGCATTGGTCGACGTGAACTACGGCGGCTCTTCGGGCTTTGGACGCGCCTACCGCGAGCGCCTGCGCGGCCAGTGGGGCGTGGTGGACCTGGCCGACACCGTGGCTGCAGTTCGCTATCTCATCGACACCGGCCGCGTCGATTCGAAGCGGATCGTGATCCGCGGTGGAAGCGCCGGCGGCTACACCGTGCTGTGTGCGCTGGCCTTCACCGACGTGTTCGCTGCCGGCATCAACTACTACGGGGTCGCCGATCTCGAAGCGCTGGCCGCCGACACGCACAAGTTCGAAAGCCGCTACCTCGACAGCCTGGTCGCGCCGCTGCCCGAGGGCCGCAAGACCTACCGCGAGCGCAGCCCGATCCATCACCTGCAGCAGATGAATTCCGCGCTGATCACGTTCCAGGGCGCCGAAGACAAGGCCGTGCCGCCCGAGCAGAGCCGCGCGATCGTCGCGGCGGTGCGCGCACGCGGCCGACCGGTGGCCTACCTGGAATTCGACGGTGAACAGCACGGCTTCCGCCGTGCCGAGAACATCGTCAGCGCGCTCGAGGCCGAGCTTTGCTTTCTCGGTCGCGTGCTCGGCTTCACACCTGCCGACACGGTCACGCCGGTGCCGATAGAGAACCTGGACGCGGCCTGATCCCCTTCTCGCCTGCATCCTCGACCACGATCACGACGGGAGGAACGATGGGATGCAACGGATGGGAGCGGGTTCGGACGCTTGAGATCGCCGCGGCGCTGCTGAGCGGCGCCGCGGCGCTGATTTTTGCTGGCAGCGCAGTCGCCGAGACACCGGTCGAGCGCGGCCATTACCTGGTCGAATCGATCCTCGCCTGCGGCAACTGCCATACGCCGAAGTCGCCCGGCGGCATGCCGGTCATGGAGCGCAACCTGTCCGGTGGCGGTCTGATGTTCACGCTGCCACCCTTCAGCGGCGCTGCCTCCAATATCACTCCGGACAAGACGACCGGCATCGGCGCCTGGAGCGACGACGAGATCAGGCGGGCCATCGTCGAGGGCGTGCGTCCCGCTCATGGCCGGTTGCCGAACACGCAGCTGGCCGTCGTGATGGCGACACCGTTCTTCAAGGCCATGCTGCCGCGCGACCTCGACGCCGTCGTCGCCTATCTGCGGTCGCTCAAGCCGATTCAGAACGAGGTTGCAGCCCCGACCTATCGAATGCCGGTCCGCCACGACAAGTATCCGGACGCCGAGGCCGGGTTCACCGAGGCGGTGATGGCCGAGCCCGTCAGGCGCGGCGCGTATCTGGTCACCATCGGCCACTGCATGGAGTGCCATTCACCGAGCGACAAGGGCGTCCCCGACTTCGCGCGGCTCGGCGCCGGGGGCCGGGTCTTCAACGCGCAACTGGTGCAGGGAATGCCGAAGGAATGGCCCGGCGCGAAGGCGGCGAACATTACCTCGCACCCGACCGCAGGCCTGGGCCGCTGGAGCGATGCCGAGATCAAGCGCGCGATCACGCAGGGCATCTCGCGCGATGGACGCAGGCTGCAGCCGCCGATGGCCTTCGCCTGGTATGCGCGGATGACCGACGCCGACCTGGACGCGATCGTCGCCTACCTGCGCACGGTGCCGCCGATCGAATGAATGTCGCGGCAAGCGACGCGAAAGAAAAAAGCCCGGGCGAACCCGGGCTTTTTCATTTTCCTGCCGCGCGGGCAGCGCGGCCGGACCGTCGAGCCGCGCCCGCCGGCGCAGGGGCTCAGTTGACGGTCGGCGCGGTGACGACGACGCGCTCGAGGGCGACGACCTGGAGGTCCGCGCCCTGCCCGGCCGGCTGCATGCCGAGGACGGTGGCGCCGAGGACGACGGTACTGGCCAGGATCGCGGCGGTGAAGGCGGCGATGCGGGTGCTGGTCGGGGCGATGTAGGTGGCGTTCATGGTTCGGTCCTTTTGTGTCGGGTTCGTTGCTGCGATGAATGAACTGTAGGCATCGGCAGTTCACGGCGCGAGCGACTTGCGACGGACTGCGCGAAACGCGGACCGAACTGCAGGGCCGGTTTCGTCGCAGCGGAGGCGCGCTGCGCCGTTCATTCCGGCTTTCTGCCGTTTCGTCGCGCTCAGACGCATTTCACGCCGGGATTCGACACGTTGCGCCGCGCAGGCTCTGGAAAGTCAAGGCAAGGGCCAGTTTCGACACAGGCGGCCCCAGCCCCGGCCCACGGCCGTCCAGCCACGCTCCGCTCAGGGTATCTGCAGCACCACGTTGCCTGCCGCCCGCCCGCTTTCGACCAGTTCGTGCGCATCGGCGATCGAATCCAGTGACAGCCGGGCGGCAATGTTGTGCTGCAGCCGCCCGTCGCGCAGCCATTCGGTCAGTTGTCCGACCGCGGCAGCGCGATCGGCCGCGGTCAGGTTGTAGACGATGAAGAAGCGAACGCGCACGTTCTTCAGGATCGCCGGGAAGAACGGCACCGCGATCTCCGGCCGGCCGCTGCCGTAGACGACGATGTCGCCTTCCGCTCTGACCGCGGCCAGCGACGCGCCTACGTTGGCGGCGAAGTCGACTTCGACGACCCGGTCGGCCCCTTCGCCGGCAGTCGCCTCGAGCACGCGCGCGGCAACGTCCTCGCGGCGATAGTCGATCACGAGGTCGGCACCCGCCTGGCGGGCAAGAGCCGCCTTCTCCCCGCTGCTGGCCGTCGCGATGACCTGCCGCGCGCCGGCAAGCTTCGCCATCTGGATCGCGTAGTGTCCGACCGCCCCGGCGCCACCGGTGACCAGCACCGTCCTGCCCGCGACACCGCCGTCCGTGCGCACCGCGTGCAGCGCGGTGAGGGCCGGGATGCCGAGGCAGGCGCCGACATCAAAAGGCACCGCTGCCGGCAGGTCCACCGCCTGCCTCGCCGGCAACACGACGTACTGCGCCGCGGTGCCGAGCGCGCGCTTCCATGCCGCGTTCCACACCCACACGCGTTCGCCGACGCGGGCGGCCGGCACCCCATCGCCGACGCGGTCGATGACCCCGGCGCCGTCGCTGTGCGGAACGATGCGGGGAAACGGAAGTTCCCGGCTGCGCAGCCCCGCGCGCGACTTCACGTCGGACGGATTGACGCCCGAACAGGCAAGCCTGACTCTCACGTCACCCGGCCCAGGCTCGGGAGTAGCCAGTTCTCCCAGCTGGATCACTTCCCGTGCCGGGCCGGTGCTTTCGTAGAAGGCAGCGCGCATCTCGATCTCCTCGTCCAAGGACCGGCCCGGTGGAGCAATCCTCCGGTCCCGCCAAGCCAATCGTCGCACTTCGCGGCGCGCGCGCCCATCGGATATAGAGGTCCGCGGGCCAATCGCGCGCAGCGCGGACGGCCTCCCGTCGATCCGCAAATCGGGGCGCGCTCTTTCGCATCGCACGGGCCCGACTGGACGGCCGCGAATCCCGGCCGCTTCGCCGGCGTTTCGAGTCGCAGGCGGGGCTACTGACCCATGTCGGGCATCGCACCCGCCTCCGGCGCGGCCGGCCGGTCGGCAATCACGCAATCCGTGGTCAGGATCAGGCTCGCCACCGAGGCCGCGTGCTGCAAACCAAGGCGCGTGACCTTGGTCGGGTCGATGACGCCCATCGCAAACATGTCGCCATACTGCTCGGTGGCCAGGTTGTAACCCCAGCTCACTTCGCCTGACCGCACCTGCTCGAGGATCGGCGCCGGCTCGGCGCCGGCGTTGCGGATGATCTGCCGCAGCGGTGCCTCCAGCGCACGCCGCACGGTGTCGATTCCGCATTGCTCGGCGAGGCTCTCGGCCCGGCACTCATCGAGCACGGCCCCGGCACGCAGCAGCGCGATGCCGCCGCCCGCGCCAATGCCTTCGGCGACCGCCGCGCGCGTGGCGTGCAGCGCGTCCTCGACGCGCGATTTCTTTTCCTTCATCTCGAGCTCGGTCGAAGCGCCGACGCGGATCAGGGCCACGCCACCGGAGAGCTTGGCGATCCGTTCGTCGAGCTTCTCGCGGTCGTAGTCGCTGGTGGTTTTGTCCCGCTCCGCCTGCAGCGCGGCGACGCGGGCGCGGATCTGTGCCGGCTCGCCAGTGGCGCCGATCAGTGTGGTGTTGTCCTTGTCGCTTTCGATTCGTCGCGCGCGTCCCAGCTGCTCCAGCGTGGTCTTCTCGAGCGACAGACCGGCTTCCGCGGAAACCACACGGCCGCCGGTGACGATCGCGATGTCCTGCAACAGCGCCGCCCGCCGCTCGCCGAAGCCCGGCGCCTTGGCGGCGCTGACCTTCAGCACGCCGCGCACTGCATTGACCACCAGCGTGGCGAGCGCTTCGCCGGTGACATCCTCGGCAATGACCAGCAGCGGCTTGTTGGCTTTGATGACTTCCTCGAGCAGCGGCAGCAGGTCGCGCACCATCGAGATCGCCTTGTCGTGGATCAGCACGAAGGCGTCTTCGAGCACGACGCGCTGCTTCTCCGCGTCGTTGATGAAGTACGGCGACAGGTAGCCGCGGTCGAACTGCAGACCTTCGACGACCTCGAGTTCGCTCGCCATGCCTCGCGCATCTTCGGCCTTGATCACGCCGGAGTTGCCGACCTTGCCCATCGCCTCGGCGATCAGCGTGCCGATCGCTGCCTCTCCGTTGGCCGAGATGGTGCCCACCTGCGCGATCTCCTGCGACGTGGCGCATGGCCGCGTTTGCGCCTTCAGCCGCTCGACGATGCGTTCGACCGCCAGGTCGATGCCGCGCTTGATCCCCATCGGATCGTGCCCGGCGGCGACGAACTTCAGCCCTTCGTTGACCATCGCCTGCGCCAAGACCGTGGCGGTCGTCGTGCCGTCGCCGGCCAGTTCGGACGTGCGTGCCGCGACCTCGCGCAGCATGCGCGCGCCAAGGTTCTCCACCGGGTCTTCGAGTTCGACCTCGCGCGCCACAGCGACGCCGGAGTTGATCACCGTCGGTGCGCCGAACGTGCGGCCGAGGACCACCGTGCGCCCTCGGGGCCCTAGGGTGACCTTGACCGCATCGGCGAGCTTGTTCAGCCCTGCGCACACCCGCTGCCGCGCGTCGTCGCTGAATACGATCAGTTTGCCGCTCATGACGTCGGTGCCTCCAGTCGGTGCTCCGACCCCACCCTCACGGACAAGCAACCCCGCGCCGGCGAGCCGGCTGTTGTTACGGTAGCCGGCTGGCGCCGGTGCGCGTTGCGCAAGGGCAAGCGATGGCGACCGGTCGCGGCACCGGCCTGAAAAGTCCGGCGCAGCGGCGGAAAACCGCGTACACTCCTCCCGCTTTCGTTTAAGTTTCGGTTTTTCCTCCGGTTTTCCGAGGCTTGTTGTTTGGTTCGTAGAACAACGACGCGTCCCAGGTTTCCCCAGGTTTACGCCGCTTGATCGTTTGCTCGCCGCG
>JAHEDN010000099.1 GCA_024641225.1 Burkholderiales bacterium
AACGCCACGCAGGTGCCGACCGGGCTGGCCGGCAGGTCATCGTCGGCGAACCGGGGTCGGTAGTGTTCCTCGATCGCGTCGGCCACATCGGCGGGTTCGCCGTCGTGCTGCGCGTAGTAGCGGCCCATCAGGCCCTGCAACTCAGGGAACTCGCCCACCATCTCGGTGCGCAGGTCGGCTTTCGCCAGGCGGGCGGCGCGCTCGACATGCGTGCGGTCGACACCGAGCATCTTGGCAATTTCCACCGCGATGCCGGTGATCCGCTCGACCCGCTCCAGTTGCGAGCCGAGCTTGGCGTGATAAATGACACTTGCCAGCAGCGGCAGGCGCGATTCGAGCGTGCGCTTGCGGTCCTGGTCGAAGAAGAACTTGGCATCGGCCAGCCGCGCGCGCACCACCCGCGCGTTGCCGGTGATGATCGCCGCGCCGCCATCATTCGCCTCGAGGTGCGAGACCAGCAGGAAGCGGTTGAGCAGCCGGCCCGAGGCATCCTGCAGCGCGAAGTATTTCTGGTTCTGCTGCATGGTCAGGATCAGGCATTCCGGCGGCACGGCGAGGAACTCGGGCTCGAACTCACTGGCGAAGACGACCGGCCATTCGACCAGCGCAGTGACTTCGTCGAGCAGCGCCTCCGGCGTCACCGGCAGCGCATCGATCCTGCGCGCCGCCTCGGCAAGCAGTTCGGCGATCCGGCTGCGGCGCGACTCGAACGAGGCGATCACCTTGCCTTCGCGCTGAAGCTGCGCGGCATAGTCGTCGGCGCTGGCGATCGCGATCGGACCTTCGGCGTGAAAACGATGACCAAACGTTTCGCGGCCTGCCTGCAGGCCAAGCGCCTGCACTGGAACGACACTGGCGCCATGCAGCGCCACGAGCTTGTGCGCCGGCCGCACGAACTGAACAGTGGTCGAGCCGTCGGCGAGCTGGTAGCTCATCACTTTCGGGATCGGTAGTGACGCCAGCGTGTCTTCGAGCGCGCTCTGCAGACCAACCCGCAAAGCGCTGCCGGAGGAAACGCCCTGCAGAAAGACAGCATCGCTCTTTCCGTCTGATGCCACCGTCAACGCGTCGGGGCCATCATTCGCGCCCGGCCACCGATCCGCAAGAACCTCACGCCCGATCGAAGAGAGCTTCTTTCTCAACGCCGCCGTCGGTTTTCCATCCGGCCCAAGCGCAACGCTCGCCGGCATCAGCTTCTGCCGGAACGGCGCATCGGGCGAGCGCGCCGCGACGTCGGTGAGATGCACTGCCAGCCGCCGCGGGGAGCCGAAGGCGGTCGCGCGGCTGTCGGCCGACAGGAAGCTGCGCGCGCGCAGTCCCTTCTCGATTCCGGCGCTGAAAGCTTCCGACAGCGCCTTGAGCGCCTTCGGCGGCAACTCCTCGGTATTCAGTTCTACAAGCAGGGACGCGGAAGTCACTTACGCCGCCTCCCGTCGCGCTGCGCCGGACAGCATCGGAAAACCCAGCCGCGCACGCGAGTCGTAGTAGCTCTGCGCGATCGAACGCGACAGCGTGCGGATCCGCCCGATGTAGGCAGCCCGCTCGGTGACGCTGATCGCACCGCGTGCGTCGAGCAGGTTGAAAGTGTGGCCGGCCTTAAGCACCATCTCGTAGGCGGGCAGGGCGAGCTGCGCGTCCATCAGCCGCTTGGCCTCTGCCTCGAACAGGACGAACTGGCCGAGCAGCACCTGCGGGTCGGACGCCTCGAAGTTGTAGCGGCTCTGCTCGACTTCGTTCTGGTGGAACACGTCGCCGTAGCGCAGGATTCGGTCGACACCACGGTCCCTCCACGTCGTGTAGACAAGGTCGAACACGTTGTCGACGTTCTGCAGGTACATGCACAGGCGCTCCAGCCCGTAGGTGATTTCGCCGGTGATCGGCTTGCACTCGAGCCCGCCGACCTGCTGGAAGTACGTGAACTGCGTGATCTCCATGCCGTTCATCCACACTTCCCAGCCAAGGCCCCAGGCCCCGAGCGTGGGGTTTTCCCAGTTGTCCTCGACAAAGCGGATGTCGTTCTTGAGCGTGTCGATGCCGAGAGCGCGCAGGGATCCGAGGTATATGTCGAGGATGTCGGTCGGGGAAGGCTTCAGCACCACCTGATACTGGTGATGCTGGTGCAGCCGGTTGGGGTTCTCGCCGTAGCGCGCGTCCTTGGGCCGGCGCGACGGTTGCACATAGGCGGCGCGCCACGGCTCCGGACCGATCGCGCGCAGGAAGGTTGCCGTGTGCGAGGTTCCCGCGCCGACTTCGAGGTCGATCGGCTGCAGCAGGGCACAGCCCTGCGCGTTCCAGTAGTTCTGCAGGCGGAGGATGGTTTCCTGGAAGGTGATCATCGAATTGACTGCGGTGACGACCACCGCCGGTCGGCGGCAGGGCCGTGAATCTTAACGGCTGCGGGCTGCGCGGATTGCGACGATGCCACTGGTAAGGAGACCGAGCAGGATCGCGCCGAGCGCGGGCGCGTCGCCCCAGCGCAGGTATGGCGTACTGCCGCCGCGGCCGTGCAACTCGCCGAGGAGCACGCCGCGGGTGCGATGAGGCAGCTGCGCCACCACGCGACCACGCCCGTCGATGATCGCGGTGGCCCCGGTGTTGGTGGCGCGCAGGACGGGCCGTCCGGTTTCGAGCGCACGCAGCCGCGAGATCTGCAGGTGCTGCGGCAGCGCCAGCGAATCATCGAACCAGCCCAGGTTGGACAGGTTCAGCAGCAATGTCGGCGCCTGCGCGGGATCGCGCCAAGCCTGCAGGATCTCGGCTCCGAACAGGTCCTCGTAGCAGATGTTTACGGCAATGCGCTGGCCGGCGATCTGCATCGGCGGCTGGTATGCGTCGCCGCGCTGCTGGTCGCCGATCGGCATCTGCATCAGGTCGACGAACCAGCGGAAGCCCCTTGGGATGAATTCGCCGAAAGGCACCAGATGGCGCTTGCTGTAGCGCTGCGGTTCGCCGCCGCCAGGCGCCAGCCCGACGGCACTGTTGTAGTAGTGGCCGCGCGGCTCCTCGATGAAAATGCCGAAGATCAGGGCGCTACCGTGGCGAGCTATCTCGGCGAGGGCGTCGAACGTCTGCTCCGGCAGATGGGCCAGCGGCAGCGGGAAGACGGACTCGGGAAGCACGACGAGGTCCGCGGAATCCGCGGCGCGCAGCAGCGGCAGGTAGGCCTCCTCGCTGAGCCTCATTCCGCCGTCGGCGAACTTCAGGTTCTGCGGCACATTGCCCTGCAACAGTTGGACCCGCAGCGGATCGCCCGTCGGCTCTGTCCATTCGATTCCGCGCAACGCCTCGCCGCAGGCGAGCAGCGCCAGCACGATCGCCGCCGTCACCAGAGCCGGCATGCGGCCGCGGCTGCGCGCCATCAATGCGAGGCTGCCGGCGACCAGCGCCGCGACGAGCGTGACCCCGTGCACGCCGATGAGCGGCGCGTAACCGGCGAGCGGACCGTCGGTGTGCGCATAGCCGCTCGCCAGCCACGGAAAGCCCGTCAGCAGCACGCCGCGCAGCCATTCGCTGCCCGCCCACGCGCAGGGGAGAACAAGGAGAGCTTTGGTGGTCTTGCCGACCGCGAGCCGAGTGGCCAGCCCGAGCGCGAGCGCCGGGTAGAGCGCCAGGAAGGCGCAGAACGCGGCGGTGGCGGCGGCGGCGAGCAGCGCCGGCATCTCGCCATAGACATGCATGCTGACGTAGACCCAGGACACGCCAAGGCCGAACCAGCCCAGCCCGAAAGCGAATCCGGCCAGCGCGGCCTCCCGCGGGCGGGCAATCGGCAGCGTGAGCGCGAACAGGCCGGCCAACGCCAGCCATTGCAGCCAGGGCAATTGCCACGGCGCGAAGGCGAATGCGTGGACCAGACCAAGCAGCGCGCACAGCACCGCACGGGCAAGGGGCGCGCCGGTGACTACGGTCGTTGCGGAAAGAAGAAGCTTGGTCGGCAAGGGGGCGGCCGGTCGGATCGGGGCGCGCGCAGTCTAGCGACAGCGCTATCCGCCGGCCGCGCGCAGATCGGCGCAAGCCAGCCGCGGTTCAGCGGCGCGGCGCGATGCGGGCCAGCAGCCGGGCGGGGGCGCGTCGCGGCGCCTGGACCGCGCGCAGCCACAGAGCGATTTCGAGTGCCGCACCGACGAAGAACAGGACCATGCCGGGGCCCGTCAGGTCAGCGACGTAACAGGCGAGCGCCAGCAGCAGCACAGCGACAGTGATCAAGTGGCTCATCAGGTTCGGATGGATTCCGCGGCCTCGGTCATTGCTCCGGCCGGGACTCGGCGTCGGCAAACTCGCGGGCGACCGTGCGTGGCACTCTCGTAACCTGCAGCAGGTGGACCTGGCGCGCGTCGGTGCGCAGCACTTCGAAGCGCAGGCCGTCGATCTCCATGTGGTCGCCGCGCTTCGGCACGCGGCCGAAGTGGTCGGTGACGAGTCCGCCGACGGTGTCGAATTCCTCGTCCGAGAACGTGGTGCCGAAGGCCTCGTTGAAGTCGCCGATCTCGGTCAGGGCCTTGACGCGGAAGCGGTCGCCCTTCTCGGCGACGATGTTATCGGCGGTCTCATCGAAGTCGTACTCGTCTTCGATGTCGCCGACGATCTGCTCGAGCACGTCCTCGATCGTGATCAGGCCCGCCACGCCGCCGTACTCGTCGACCACGATCGCCATGTGGTTGCGGTTGGCGCGGAAGTCGCGCAGCAGCACGTTCAGCGGCTTTGACTCCGGGATGAAAACCGCCGGGCGCAGCATCGCGCGCACGTCGAAGTCGTCCTCCGTGTAGTAGCGCAGCAGATCCTTGGCCAGCAGGATGCCGATCACATGGTCCCGGTTGCCCTCGAAGACGGGGAAGCGCGAGTGGGCGGTCTCGATCACGCGGCCGATCCACGACTCGACCGGCTGGGCGACATCGATCATGTCCGCCTGAGTGCGCGGCACCATCAGGTCTCGGGCGCGCAGTTCAGAAACCTGCAGCACGCCTTCGATCATCGACAGCGCGTCGGCGTCGAGGAGGTTGCGGCTGTGCGCCTCCTGCAGGGCTTCGAGCAGCTCCTTCCGGTTTTCGGGCTCGCGGAAAATGAACGCAGTAAGGCGTTCGAGCAGCGTCTTGCGCTTCTGTGACGGCGTGAAGCGGCTAGAGGGAGGTTCTGACATCAGCGCCGGACGACCGGCCGCGCCTGCGCCGATACATCCTGAGTGGAGATCAATCGAGAATACACGACGCTCCGAAGGCCGGACATCCGTTAGTGTGCGCAGCGACGCTGCGGGCCGCGGCAGCCGCCGATCACTGAAACGCGGGGTATGGCGCAAGGGCGGGCAGGCGCCATCTCGGCGGTAACGGCGCTCAACCCATGCCCCGTGATTCGCCTCCGCCCTTGCGAGGTCGGGCCGCTGCAGCGCGGTAGGGATCGGGCCGGCGGAGGCGGGAGAGAATCTCGATCTCGAGCGCTTCCATCCGCTTCGCACGGTCGACACGGTCGTGGACGTGGCCGTGCGCGTGCAGCACGCCGTGCACGACGAGGTGCGCCAGGTGGTCGCGCAGGGCCTTGCGCTGTTCGCGCGCTTCGCGTCGGATGACCGGCACGCACAGCACGATGTCGGCGCTGACGGCCGGCGCGTTCGCGTAGTCGAAGGTCAGCACATTGGTGGCGTAGTCCTTGCCACGGTAATCGCGATTGAGGCGCCGCCCCTCGGCGGCACCGACGAAGCGCAGCGTGATCTCGGCATCGCGTTCGAGCGCCGCAGCGATCCACCGCGCCAGCGTCGCGCGCGCCGGCAGGCCTTGGAACTGGGACCGTCCCTGGACGGAAAGGCGCAAGTCGGGCATCAGCCGGCGCGGCGCCGCCGGCTGCGGTCGGTGCTCTGCTGTGCGCCGCTCTCGCCGAGAGCGTCTGCCGCCTCATAGGCCTCGACGATGCGGGCCACGAGCGGATGACGCACGACGTCGGCCGCCGTGAAGTACGTGAATCCCAGCCCACGCACGCCGCGCAGGATGTGCTGCGCCTCGATCAACCCGCTGGAGGAACCGCGCGGAAGGTCGATCTGCGTCACGTCGCCGGTGATCACCGCTTTCGAGCCAAAGCCGATGCGGGTCAGGAACATCTTCATCTGCTCCGGGGTCGTGTTCTGCGCCTCGTCGAGGATCACGAACGCCTGGTTAAGCGTGCGCCCGCGCATGTAGGCGAGCGGCGCGATCTCGATCGACTGCCGCTCGAGCAGGCGCTGCGTCTTGTCGAATCCGGCCAGATCGAACAGCGCGTCGTAGAGCGGCCGCAGGTAGGGATCGACCTTCTGCGACAGGTCACCGGGCAGAAAACCGAGCCGCTCGCCGGCTTCGACCGCCGGCCGCGTCAGGACGATGCGCTCGACGGCATCGCGCTCGAGCGCGTCGACGGCACACGCCACCGCGAGATAAGTCTTGCCGGTCCCGGCCGGGCCGATGCCGAAACTGATGTCGTGCTCGAGAATCGATGCAAGGTAGTCGCGTTGCCTCGGCGTGCGCCCGTGCAGTTCGCGCCGCCGCGTGTGCAACGTCGGCAGCGTCTCGGGGTCGGCTTCGGCCGGCATCGCGGCGCCGCCACGGCGCTCGACGAAGTACAGCTGGATGTCGTCGACCGAAACCGGCCGTTGCGCCCGGTCGAGGAAGTGCCGCAGCACGTCGATCGCCTGCTGCGCCTGCTGCCGCATGCCCTCGATGCGGAACTGGTGGCCGCGGCGGCGGACGACCACGTCCAGTTCGGTTTCGATCTGCCTCAGGTTGGCATCGAGCGCGCCGGTGACGTTGGCCAGTTCGCTGTTGTCCGCATCGGCGGAGAACGCCAGTACCTGGCGGGACGATGTGCGGCGAGCCACGCGGGTCGGCAGACTCTGGCTAGGCCGTCAGTGCTTCGTGGCGCTGCCTCTCGCCACGCAGCGAATGCGGCAGTGCCTTCGTGATGCGTAGGTCGATCATGCGGCCGACCAGATGCGCATCGTCAGTGTCGCCCGGGAAGTTGACGATCCGGTTGTTCTCCGTGCGGCCCATCAGTTCGGCTGCATCCTTCTTGGACGCGCCTTCGACGAGGATCCGCTGCGTCGAGCCCACCATCGCGGCGCTGATCCGTCCGCTGCTTTCGGCGATCGCCGCCTGGAGCCGCTGCAGGCGCGCGAGCTTGGTCTCCTGCGGGGTGTCGTCGGCGAGATCGGCTGCCGGCGTTCCGGGTCGGCGGCTGTAGACGAATGAGAAGCTTGCGTCGAAGCCGATGTCGGCGGCGAGTTTCATGGTCCGCTCGAAGTCCTCTTCGCTCTCGCCCGGAAAGCCGACGATGAAGTCCGAGGAGATCGAGATCTCCGGCCGGATCGAGCGCAGCCTGCGGACGATCGACTTGTACTCGAGGACCGTGTAACCGCGTTTCATCGCCGCAAGGACGCGGTCCGATCCCGACTGGACCGGCAGGTGCACGTGGCTCGCCAGCTTCGGCAGTGCGCCGTAAGCGTCGATCAGGCGCTGGCCGAATTCCTTTGGGTGCGACGTCGTATAGCGGATCCGCTCGATGCCGGGAATCTCGTGAACGTATTCGAGCAGCAGCGCCAAGTCAGCGCTCTCTCCGTCGGCCATCCGGCCGCGATACGCGTTCACGTTCTGTCCCAGCAGCGTCACCTCCCGCACGCCCTGGTCGGCGAGGTCGGCGACCTCGGTCAGCACGTCGTCGAACGGGCGCGAGACTTCTTCGCCGCGCGTGTACGGCACTACGCAGAAGCTGCAGTACTTGCTGCAGCCTTCCATGATCGACACGAACGCTGTCGCCCCGTCGACCCGCGGCGGCGGCATGGCATCGAATTTCTCGATCTCCGGGAAGGAAATGTCGACCTGTGGCGCACCCGTGCTGCGGCGGCGCTCGATCAGCGCCGGCAGCCGGTGCAGCGTCTGCGGCCCGAAGACGACATCCACGTAGGGTGCGCGCGCGATGATCGCGGCGCCTTCCTGGCTCGCCACGCAGCCGCCCACGCCGATCACCAGGTCCGGCCTGCTGCGCTTGAGCGCGCGGGCGCGACCGAGATCCGAAAAGACCTTCTCCTGCGCTTTCTCGCGCACCGAGCAGGTGTTGAACAGCACGACGTCCGCCTGCTGCAGGTCGTCGGTCAGCGTGATCCCGTCAGCCGCGTGCAGCACGTCGGCCATCCTGGCCGAGTCGTACTCGTTCATCTGGCATCCGAAGGTGCGGATGTACAGCTTCTTCGTCATCACGCTCTAGCGCCGGCGCGCTTCCTCGGGGCTCAGGACCCACACCATCCGGATCTGCCCCTGCTTGTCGAGCTGGTAGCGGACCGGTGAATCCGCCGGGACCTGGTTGGGCGTCACCGCCAGATTATTGGGCATCACGACGCGCGCGCCTGGCGCCAGCCGCATCAGCTTGCCGTTGATGTAGA
>JAHEDN010000100.1 GCA_024641225.1 Burkholderiales bacterium
GCTCTCGGCAGCCGAGCAGCGCGCGATCGGCTTTCCCTGGTCTGTGGAAATGGTCGAGCGCTCGCGCCGCTCGGTTGGTGCGACGCTCGCGGCATGCGCCGCTGCCGCTGCCGAAGGCGTCGCAGTGAACCTAGCAGGGGGCACGCACCACGCGATGCGCGACCGGGGCCAGGGCTATTGCGTTTTCAACGATTCGGCAATCGCCGCGAAGGCGATATGCCGCAGGCAGCCGCAGGCACGGGTGGCGATAGTCGATCTCGACGTGCACCAGGGTGATGGCACAGCGGCCATCATTGGCGCCAGCCGGCAAATCTTCACGCTCTCGCTACACGGCAGCCGCAATTATCCGGTGCGCAAAGTCGACGGCCACATCGATATCGGGCTGCCTGACGAGACCGGCGACACGGCCTATCTCGAGGTGCTCGACGACGCCCTGGCGCGGATGCTGGAGCGTTTTGTGCCGACCTTCCTGATCTACCTTGCCGGCGCGGATCCGCACGAAGACGACCGGCTCGGACGATTGCGGCTTACTCTCGACGGCCTTTGTGCGCGAGATACGCGCGTGTTCGACCTTGCGGCCCGGCTGGGCGTGCCAATTGCAGTGGCCATGGCCGGAGGCTACGGCCGCGATCTCGAAACCACCGTGCAGGTTCACCTGAATACGGTGAAAGCTGCCCATGGCCACTGGCTGCGGTTTCATTCGGCAGCCGCGAGGAGCACCGGACTTGGCTGAGCACGGCTTGTGGCCGGCTGGCCGGGCGCGCGTTGCGGCGATGCCCGTGGTCTTCGTGCTTCTGTGGAGCACAGGATTCATCGTCGCCAAGTATGCGGCGCTACATGCACCGCCGCTGTTGTTCCTGCTTTGGCGCTACGCGACGGTGGTCGTGGTGCTGGTGCCGATCATTGCGTTGACGGGCGCACCGTGGCCGCGCAACCTGGCGTCATGGCTGCACGTGGCCGTCGTCGGTGTCCTGCTGCAGGCGACCTACCTCGGCGGCGTGTGGTGGGCAATAGCAGAGGGAATGCCGGCCGGTGCCTCGGCGCTGATCGTTGGCCTGCAGCCGCTGCTGACGGCATTCCTTGCCGGGGCGGTCGGTGAACGCGCCACCGCACGGCAATGGATCGGCCTCGTGCTGGGTTTCGGCGGAGTCGCGCTCGTGCTCTCGGACCGCCTCACCCTTCAGGGTGTTGGTCACATGCCGCTCCTCGTCAATGTTCTGGCGTTGGCCGGCATTACGCTGGGCACGCTGTATCAGAAGCGCCACTGCGCGAATATCGACCTGCGCACCGGCAGCGTGATCCAGTTCGGCGCCTCGTTCCTGGTCACGCTGCCGTTCGTTCTGGCGAGCGGAAGCCTGCACGTCCGCTTTGCGGCAGAGTTCTGGTTTGCGCTGGCCTGGTCCGTACTGGTGTTGTCGCTGGTCGCAATGGCGCTGCTGCTGACTATGATTCGTCGCGGGCGGGCAACCGAGGTCGCGAGCCTGATGTACTTGACGCCCCCCGCGACCGCGTTGATGGCGTGGGCGCTGTTCGGCGAGGCGCTCGGACTGATGGCATGGGCCGGGGTAATCGTTGCCATGAGTGGCGTGGCGCTGGTGCTGCACAGGAAGACAAACGAGGGGGCACGTTGAGCGAGCGGGCATCGGCGCACAAGCGCGCGCAATACCGTCATTTCCTGCCGATCCAGACTCGCTGGAGCGACAACGATGCCTACGGGCACGTGAACAACGTCGTCTACTACAGCTGGTTCGACACGGTCGTCAACGAGTACCTGATCGCCTCCGGCGCGCTGGACATCCAGGCAAGCGCCATCGTCGGCCTCGTCGTGGAAACGCATTGCAACTACTTCAGCGAACTGGCGTTCCCGCAGCGCCTCGACGCCGGCATGCGCGTGGCCCACGCAGGCAGGTCGAGCGTGCGCTACGAACTTGCGCTATTCGGCGCCGATGCGGATACGGCGAGTGCGCAGGGGCATTTCGTTCATGTTTACGTGGACCGCGCGAGCCGCCGACCGGTGCCGCTCCCGCCCGCGCTGCGTGCTGCGGTCGAGCGGCTTCGGATCTGAGATCGGCTGCGGCCGAAGGAACAATTGGGAGATGTGAATGGGCAAGAAAAGAATCGCGGTCATCCCCGGCGACGGCATCGGCAAGGAAACGGTGCCGGAGGGCCTGCGCGTGCTCGACGCGGCGGCACGCAAGTTCGGGCTCGACCTGCACTACGATCACTTCGATTTCGCCTCCTGCGACTATTTCGAGCAGCACGGCGCGATGATGCCGGCCGACTGGAAGGACCGCATCGGTGCCCACGACGCGATCTTCTACGGCGCGGTCGGCTGGCCGGCGACGGTCCCCGATCACGTGTCGCTGTGGGGTTCGCTGATCAAGTTCCGTCGCGAGTTCGACCAGTACATCAACCTGCGACCGTGCAAGCTGATGCCCGGCATACGCTCGCCGCTGGTGCGCGCGGACGGAAGCGCGCGCGTGCCTGGCGAGATCGATTTCGTCGTTGTTCGCGAGAACACCGAAGGCGAATACTCGGCGGTCGGCGGCCGCATGTTCGAGGGCACCGAGCGCGAGTTCGCGATCCAGGAAACGGTGATGACCCGGGTCGGCATCGACCGCGTGGTTCGCTTCGCGTTTGACCTGGCCACGCGGCGCCCGCGCCGGCATCTGACCTCGGCGACCAAATCCAACGGCATCTCGATCACCATGCCCTACTGGGACGAGCGGGTCGAGGTAGTCGCCGCGGACTACCCGCAGGTGTCGATGGACAAATTCCACATCGACATCCTCACGGCGCACTTCGTGCGCTTTCCGGAGCGCTTCGACGTCGTGGTTGCCTCCAACCTGTTTGGCGACATCCTGTCCGACCTGGGACCGGCATGCACCGGGACCATCGCGATCGCTCCGTCGGCCAACCTGAACCCCGAACGGAAGTTCCCCTCGCTGTTCGAGCCGGTGCACGGCTCGGCCCCCGACATTGCCGGCAAGGGGATTGCCAACCCGATCGGCCAGATCTGGTGCGCATCGATGATGCTCGACTGGCTCGGCCATGCCGATGCCGCGACGGCGGTGCTGAAGGCCATCGAGTCCGTGCTGGCAGCCGGCCCAGCGCACGCTCCGCTGACGCGCGACGTCGGTGGCACCGCCGGAACCATAGATCTTGGCCGTGCCATCGCCGAATCGGTCTAGCCAGAACGTGCTTTACACGCCTGAAGGGGCCCGATTAGACTCGCGCAAATTCAATCGCTTGCGATATAGATTTAAGAAGTTAGAAGAATTAAATCGCGGGTGCGGGCGACCGCGGTCATGTGGCGACGGGAAGATCACCATTGATCGGCGGGATAGTGGCCTGACTGCCGGCGCGGCCGGGATGGGGAGGGTAAGGAACGTGCGCTATCTGATCGTTGCCTTGTTCAGCTGTGCGGTGATCGCGACCATCCCAGGCGGCGCGATTGCGCAGAGCGCAGGCAGTCCCGCGGCGGCCAAGACCGCGGCAGGCAGTGACACGGTTGCTCGGAAGTCCACAGGCGCTTCCAGCAATCGGGCGCGGTCCCGAAAGGCGGCACGCCGTGTGCGGCCCAGCGAAGGGCAGCTGGCCGGGCTGCATCGCACCGATGATCCGCTGGACCTGAAATCGTCGGTAGCGCTCGTCGTCGACCAGGACACCAACGAGGTGCTGTTCCAGAAGAATCCGGACGCCGTGCTGCCGATCGCGTCGATCACTAAGCTGATGACGGCGCTGATCACGGTCGACGCCGAACTCGATCTCGAGGAACAGCTCGAAGTCGAGCGCGCGGACCGGACGATCGATCGTATGCGCTCCCGGCTGAATCCCGGCGTGAAGCTGACCCGCGGGCAAGCGCTGCACCTGGCGCTGATGTCTTCCGAGAATCACGCCGCGCAGTTGCTGGGACGAACCTATCCGGGCGGACTTACGGCGGCGGTGGCGGCGATGAATGCCAAGGCGCAGCTGCTTGGCATGCACGACACGCACTTCGAGGACCCCACTGGCTTATCGGCGGAGAACCGTTCCTCGCCGGCCGACCTCGTGCGGATGGTGAATGCGGCCTACCAGCATCCGGTACTGCGCGAATATTCGACCACCACCGAACTCAGCCTGCCGATCGGCAAGCGGGTCGTGCGCTATGGGAATACCAACGGGCTGACCAAGAACCCGGACTGGGACATCGGTCTTCAAAAGACCGGTTACATCTCCGCCGCGGGCCGCTGCCTCGTGATGCAGGCAGTCATCGAAGGCCAGCGGATCGTGATGGTGCTGCTCGATTCGGTCGGGAAGTACTCGCGCATCGGTGACGCGCAACGCATCCGTCAGTGGCTCGAGGCAAACAAGTCAGGATCCGGCTCGCCGCCGGTATGACGCCGGCGCGTCAGTGCCTGGGCCGGGCCGCTGGCAGGGACGTGCCGGCGTCCGCGCTGGCGGCATAGCCAAGCTGCTGCGAGACCTGCTGGGCAGCGGCGATCAGGTCCGCCGACCACTCGTCGTTCATCCGCTCGGCCGGCGCCGACAATGACAGCCCCGCGATCACGCGCCCGGAATCGTCGCGAACCGAGGCGGCGATGCAGCGGACTCCCAGCTCGAGCTCCTCGTTGTCTCGCGCGTAGCCGCGTGCCCGCACCAGCGACAGTTCGCGCTCCAGTTTGGGCAGATCGGTGATCGAGTTGCGTGTGTGGCCGGCCAGTCCGGTGCGCGTGGCATACGCGCGCACCAGGCGCGGATCGTCGGCAGCGAGGAAGAGCTTGCCGCTGGAAGTGAGGTGCAGCGGGGCGCGTCCGCCAATGGCGCGCACGACCTGCATGCCGGAGCGTTCGCTGTAGGCGCGCTCGACGTAGATGATTTCGTCGCCCTGGCGCACTGACAGGTTGACGGTCTGCCCGGTGCGCTGGTGAAGCTCCCGCATTGCTTCGATCGCCGCTTCACGAACCGATAATCTGGCCTTCACGAGATTGCCGAGTTCGAGCAGGCGCATGCCGAGCCGGTAAGTGCCAGGCTGCTCTCCGCGATCGACGAAGCGACCGACCACCATGTCGTTTAGTATCCGGTGCGCTGTCGAGGGGTGCAGCCCTGTCGCCAGCGCGAGTTCTTTCAAGCTGACTGAACCCGTGCGCTGTGCCAGCGTGTCGAGCAGCTTCATCATCCGTTCGATGACTTGTATGGCAGTTTTCTCGCGCGCCGGCGCGGCATTCGAGGGACGATCGTTCATGTTGCGCTGCGAAGTTCGAAGGATGTAATTCTATGTCGCGATACGAAATGAAGCCAGCGCCGTCCGTTCGCTGCCGCGCTGAGTGTCCGGCGCACATTCTCTGAGGCGACAGTCGTGCGTGTGGGACTGTTCGTCACCTGCCTGGTCGACGTGGTGCGGCCGGAAATCGGCTTTGCGGCGTTAAAGCTGCTTGAAAGCGCCGGCTGCACGGTCGAAGTGCCTGCCACCCAGACCTGCTGCGGCCAGCCCGGTTACAACTCGGGTGACGCAGCGGCCGGCCGCGCGCTGGCCAAGAAAGTGATCGACGAGTTCTCCGGTTTCGACTACGTGGTCGTGCCATCCGGGTCGTGCGGCGGCCAGATCAAGGTCCATTTCATTGAGCTGTTCAAGGATGATCCGGATCTGAAGGCGCGTGCCGAGGACCTGGCGGGGCGCACGTACGAACTGACGGATTTCCTGGTCAGCGTGCTGAAGATCGACCGACTCGACTCCGAATTCAGCGGGCGGATCACCTACCACGACTCATGCTGCGGTCTGCGCGAGCTCGGCGTCTCGGCGCAGCCACGACAGCTGCTGGCAATGCTGCCGGGCGTGCAATTGACCGAGATGAACGACTGCACCCAGTGCTGCGGCTTCGGCGGCACCTTCTCGATCAAGTACGGCGACGTCTCCGGCGCGATCGTCGACGAAAAGTGCGGCAATATCCGCGCCTCGGGGGCGGAAGCCGTGGTCCTCGGCGACCTCGGCTGCATCCTGAACATCGAAGGACGACTGCGCCGAACCGGCGATGAGACGACGCGCGTTCTGCACGTCGCCCAGGTGCTGGCCGGCGACGCCTGAGCCGGCCGCGCGGTTCGAGGGGCGAATCGCGGAAAGCAAGGCGCGAAGCAGTCACGGAAGCGGAGATCGGTGATGCAGGTTCAAAGCATGCATTTCAGGTCGCGCGCGGCGATGAAGCTTGCCGATGCGCGGCTGCAGAAGAACCTCAGCGCGTTCGCCGACCGCGTGATCAGCGCGCGCGCAGCGGCGATCGCCGAGCTCGACGACTTCGAGGGCACGCGCAATGCGGCAGTCGAGCGGCGCAACCGGCCGCTGGCCAACCTGGACGTATGGCTGGAGCGCTTCGAGCGGACGGCCACGTCGCGTGGCGCGACCGTGCTCTACGCGCAGACGCACGAGGAGGCGGCACGTCTCATCGTCGACATTGCACGCCGCCATGGCGTGAAGAAAGTCACCAAGTCGAAGTCGATGGTGTCCGAGGAAGTCGAGCTGAACCAGGCCCTCGGAGCGGCGGGGATCGAGTCGGTCGAGACGGACCTGGGTGAGTACATCCTGCAGATCAACGACAACGAACCGCCGTCGCACATCATCGCGCCGGTCATCCACAAGGACCGCGAAGAAGTCTCGGATCTGTTTGCGCGCACCCACGGCAAGCCGCGCAAGACCGAGATCCACCAGCTGACGCGCGAGGCGCGCGAGGTCCTGCGCGGCCATTTTCTCGCTGCTGACATGGGTGTGACCGGAGCGAACTTCCTGATCGCCGAAACCGGCTCGGTGGCGATAGTCACCAACGAAGGCAACGAGGGCATGTGCACGGTGCTGCCTCGCGTGCATGTCGTGCTCGCCGGCATCGAGAAGGTCTTGCCGACGCTCGAGGATGCGGCCACCATCATGCGGCTGCTGGCACGCTCGGCGACCGGTCAGCCGATCTCGAACTACTTCTCCCTGCTCACCGGGACGCGCGCGGCCGGCGAACTCGACGGTCCCGAGCATCTGTACTTCGTGCTGATGGACGCGGGGCGCACCGGGCTGCTCGGCGGCGAGTTCCAGGAAATGCTCCGCTGCATCCGCTGCGGCGCCTGCATGAACCACTGCCCCGTGTATCAGAAGATCGGCGGTCACGCCTACGGGTGGGTCTATCCGGGGCCGATGGGCTCGGTGCTCACGCCGAGCTACGTCGGCATCGAGAACGCCCTCGACCTACCTCAGGCGGCAACGCTGTGCGGGCAGTGCAGCGTCGTCTGTCCGGTGAAGATCCCGCTGCCCGACCTGCTGCGCAAGCTGCGCGAGCGCCAGGTCGAGCGCGGCCTGCGGCCCTGGTACGAGCGTGCCGCCATCCATGCGTGGGCGTTCACGGCAATGCGTCCCTCGCTGTACCAGCCGCTGACGCGCATCGGTGCCCGGGTGCTCAAGTGGCTGGGTGGCGACAAGGGTCGCATCCGTTCGCTGCCGATGGCCACCGGCTGGACTGCGCACCGCGATTTCCCGGCGCCATCAGGGAAGACCTTCATGGAGCAGTACCGCGCCCGCAAGGCCGGCGGCTGACGCCGACGCGAGGCAGGCGTGCTCGTTGCAGGCGGCTAGTGCGCCGCGGCCGGCGCGTCGATGGCCTCGGCAACCAGTTCTGCGATATCGCGTGTGCCGATCTTCTCCTCACAGCCGAGCTGCGTGGTGGCGTCGCGGACCATCGTCGTGCAGTACGGGCACGCGGTGGCGATGAGTTTCGGCTGGAGCGGCATGGCCTGCTCGACACGGGTTACGTTGATCCGCTTGCCGATGTGTTCCTCCATCCAGAAGCGGCCGCCGCCGGCGCCGCAGCACATCGAGTGCGTGCGGTTGAGCGGAAACTCGAGCGGCGCATCGCGGCAGACGGCGGCAAGCACGCGACGCGGCGCCTCGTACTCGCCGTTGTGTCTGCCGAGGTAGCACGGTTCGTGGTAGACGACCCTGTCGAACGCAGCCCGCGGCCGGATGCGGCCGGTGCGGATCAGTTCGTCGATCAACTGCGTGTGGTGGATGACCTCCCAGCGGCCGCCGAACTCTGCGTACTCGTTCTTCAATGAATTGAAGGCGTGCGGGTCGCAGGTCACGACGCGCGCGACGCCCATGCCGTTCAGCGTCTCGACCAGGCCCTGTGCCAGCGTCTGGAACAGCATCTCGTTGCCGGCGCGGCGCACGCACTCGCCGGTCGAGCCTTCCGCCGGCCCGAGGATCGCGAAGCGAACACCGGCTGCGCGCAGGACCTTCACGAACGCGCGCGCGACCTTCTGGCTGCGGTCGTCGAACGACTGCGCGGAGCCGACGTAAAAGAGATAGTCGAGTTCCTTCGCCTGCTCCGGGCTTTCGAGCAGTGGCA
>JAHEDN010000101.1 GCA_024641225.1 Burkholderiales bacterium
GCTATGTCGTTTCGCGGAGCGGAGCAGGCATTCGACACCACCGTCGCACAGCGAAACATGCTTTAGAACGCATAGCCGAGCCCCAGACTGAACGACACGGCCGACGGCTTCACCGTCCCGAGCGTGGTGTCGCCTTCGGTGAGCTGGTGGCGCGCGAAGTTGACGTTGAGCCCGGCGTTGAGAATCAGCGCATCGGTCACCGGGTACGTAGCACCGGCCTGCAGCACAGGGCTGATGCTGCTGCTCGACAGCGCGTAGCCGGGCAGGTCCTGCTGGGCGGCTCGGTTGTACGCGATGCCGGCGCCGGCATACATCCTCAGTCCGGCGTAGGAGGGAAAGTGATACTGCGCAGCGACTGTGACCGGCATCAGGTCGAAGGTCCCGAGGCGCGCGCCATTCAGGTCCAGCGTATGGCTGGACCGCGACACCGAAACATCGAAAGCGGCCCTTTCGCTGACGAAGTGCCGGTAGCCGACTACCGGCGCCCACGCGTTTCCGGACGCCACGCTGTCGATCCCGCTCGCGTCGGTATTGACCCAGGCGGCGGCACCGTAGACCAGATTGGCGTACGGGCGCCCGTTGCGCGCCCCGGCCGCGGGAAACGGCGCCACGCCCCCGGTGCCGCCACCGGAAGACCGCGCTCCGTCGAGCGAGATCCGTGCGAAGAAGAACAGGACTTCGGTCGAAGGAATCCAGGAGGCGTACAGCGTCACGCGGTCAGTGCCGATGCTCGCCAGCGGAAGCGCCGCCGGGAAGGGGAGGTAGTTCGCATCCGCCCGCGCGGTCAGGAACACGGTGTAGCCAAGCCCGCCCTTGAGTCCCGCAAACAGCGGCCAGCGCGCGATCCAGCCGTAGCCGAGCATCGGCTGGAAGTCATAGTGCGAGTCGCTGAAGCCGAGCAGATAGACGAGGCGCTCGTTGTCCTTGGCGTCGATCACCGTTCTCGCGAAGCCAACGCCCCACGGATAGTGATTCTCATCGAACCGGTTCGGATACTTGTAGGGCGGATGGTAGGTGTACGCCGGCAGCAGCAGATCGGAGTGCCCATCCCGGAAGATGCGCTTCGACCCTTCCCACGCGTCGGCGAACCATCCCGTCCATCCCGACGCCCGCTCGCCCGCGGGTATCAACCCCACCGGCGACGATTCGTTCATTGCGCTGAGGGCGCGCTGCGTAAAGGACGGCCCGCCGTCCTGCGCTGCCACTCGCGCTGCAGCCATCGACAATGCAAGCGCCAGCAACACGGCGCAACCTGCAAGCGTCGAACGGTCCCGAGGCAGCGCAGGTCCGCGAACGTCGGGCTCGGGCAAAACCAATCGAGGAATTCTCATGCGAGCGTGCGATCCGCGGCCGCCGTTACCTGGAGGGTACGAAAAAAATCAGCGGACCCTCAGGGTCCGCCGACGCGCAAGACAGTTAGTGTTCTCGTGCTGGGCGAGGAAGAGCCAACCCCCTACCGTCCAGCTTCTTGAGTCGAGCCTCCTGGAAGCACGGCGCGATCTTACCCAAACCGGCCAGGGCCGACATGGCGAGCGGATGTCCACCGGACCACCGCGTTCCGGTCAGGGCCTCCTGCGGGCGCGGGCCAGCCATCAGGTGCAGAGGAGCAGCGGCGCCTGGAGAAAAGCGCGCCGATGCAACCTGAGACGCTTCCCTGTCGATTGGCACGCGACCGCCGCCGCACGGGCGCACAATTTCAGGCCGGCGTCCCCTTTGACGAAATGTATTCGGCAGCAACGCAGACGTTCATCGTCGGCGTTCGAAGGGGGCTCGTCTTTCGACAGGCAGAGGAGGGAATTCACATGATCACGGCATTTGTCCAGTTCAGGCTTCCGCAGCCGGTCACTCGCGAGAAGGCGCGCGAGACCTTCCTCGGTACGGCCCCGAGGTACCGCGAAACGCCAGGGCTTCTGCGCAAGTACTACTTGCTTGCCGAGGACGGCAGTACCGCCGGCGGCATTTACCTGTGGAAGTCCAGGG
This sequence comes from Burkholderiales bacterium, assembly GCA_024641225.1. Lineage (GTDB taxonomy): Bacteria > Pseudomonadota > Gammaproteobacteria > Burkholderiales > Burkholderiaceae_F > JADJWR01. Next base: position 1,981 of record JAHEDN010000101.1, read on the forward strand.
AGGACGCGGACCGCCTTTACACGAAGGAGTGGGAAGAGTTCGTGCGTTCGAAGTACGGGGCGCCGCCGACCGTGACGTACTTCGAAAGTCCCGTGATCGTCGACAACACGACGAACGAGATCATTTCCGACTCCTGAGCGCGATGGATGCGGCGCACGCGCCCGGTCGACGCGAGCGCCGGCGAGGTGCCGTTTTGATTCCGGTCAGCGCGAGTCGCGGCGGCCCGCGATCAGCGCGGCAACGGCTTCCCAGGTTGCCTCGAACGCCTCTGGCGTGAACCCGGCGCCCGAGGGCAGCCAGTCTGCGGTCCGCCCGCCGGCCAGGGTGTAGTGGCCGACGACATCGAGATGATCGGCGCGCGCGACGTGAAGCACGCGCCCGTGCAGCTGGCTCAACGTCGGCACGATGCCGTCGTTGACCGCTGGCGTGGCCTTGAACCCGAATGCGCGGTCGAGCAGGCGCTGTGTCGCGGGTTTTGGTTTCGGATACGGGTAGCGCGGATGTGGGCGCGCCGTCAGTCCGTGCAGCAGCCTGAACAGCGCACGCAGCGCGACGTACTCCGGGTCCAGCAGTTCCGTTGCCCTGAGCGTCTCGCGCGGCTTCGGCACCGCGGTGACGATGCAGCCGTAGTCGATGCCCGGGCGATCTGCCACCGCGGCGTCGAACAGTTCGATGCCTTCCGGAGTGAGTTGCAGAACGGCGCCCTGGTCCCGTTCGACTTCGGCGAGGTAGCGCCACACCGGGTCACGGCGCTCGAGACGGATGCGACGCAACAGACCTTCGGCGATGCGATCGAGCGGACCCTCGCGCCGGCCGAGCCAGTCGTCCAGCCGCGCAACCATTGCGATCGCCTTGGCCGCGGCGAGGATCGTCCGGCGGCCGTGCCCCGAAGTTGCCAGCGCGCTCGCCACCAGTAACAGGGTCTGGCCCTGCACGGTGACGAAGTGATTGGCCAGGGGCGTGCCGTGATGCGGCGTGGCGATCGAAGTCGCTGTCCTCGTCAGGCGCCCGATACGCTCCTCGGAGTCGCCGCGAGAGATCTTGACCCCGGGCGTGAGCAGCATGCGCACGTCGAGACCGCCGGTCGAGTGGCCGACGAAGTGCAGCTCTCTGGCAGCGAGACCCCCGCGACGGATAACCTGGCGACGCAGTTCGTCGGCGCGGCGGGGGATGGACGCGGTTGGCTGGGTCCGGCAGCGAACGATGCGGGCCTCGACGCCGCGGCGGCGCAGCGCGCGGCCCAGTGCCTGTTCGACGCGCTCGAAATAGCTGACCGCGCCGACCGAGGTGAAGCCGAAGAAGCCGGGAGCCAGGAACACGAGCCGCGTCGACATGGCGACATTGTGCCCGCGCCAGTGGCTCGCTCTGACCGCGAGCAGTTATTCCCGCGCCTGATGAAGCCCGTGCTGGTTCATGATCGTCGCGGCAATCTCCTCGATCGACTTGGTCGTCGACGACAGCCAGTGAATGCCTTCGCGGCGCATCATCCGTTCCGCGGCGGACACTTCCTGGCGGCAATTCTCCAGCGACGCGTAGCGGCTGTTCGGACGCCGCTCATGGCGCACTTCGGCAAGCCGCTCTGGCGCGATCGACAGGCCGAACAGCTTGCGCCGGTGTTGCGGCAGCGCGGACGGCAACTCGTCGCGCTCGAAGTCCTCGGGGATCAACGGGTAGTTGGCGGCCTTCACGCCGTACTGCATGGCGAGATAAAGGCTGGTCGGCGTCTTGCCGCTGCGCGAAACGCCCACCAGGATCACGTCCGCCGTCGCCAGCCCGGTTGAAGACTGGCCGTCATCGTGCGCGAGCGCGAAATTGATCGCCTCGATGCGGCGGTGATAAGTGCCGGTGTCGCTCATCGTGTGCGAGCGGCCGATCGTGTGCGTGGAGTGCAGTCCCAGTTCCTGTTCCAGCGGCACCACGAACGAGTCGAGCAGGTCGAGCACCATCGCACGGGAACGGCGCAGTTCGGCGTTGGCCAGCGGATCGACCAGCGTCGAGAAAATGATCGGTCGGCGGCCGTCGAGAACCGCCGACTCGTTGATTCGCCCGACCAGTTCGCGCGCCTTGGCCACCGAGTCGATGAACGGCGCGCGCACGCGACGGTAACGCAGCGACTCGAACTGGGTCAGCACGCTGTGGCCGAGCGTCTCCGCGGTGATGCCGGTGCCGTCGGATACGAAGAAGACGGTGCGGATTGCGCCGTCGGTTGTGGAATCGCTCATCGGCATCGGCGCAAGGGCAGTCGGGGAACCGGTCGCTAGAATCGAGGCGATTCTTGCATAGGAGGCGGACTGATCCGCCGCACACGGAGGTCCGATGCAACGCGGCAGGTACGTGCTCCCCTTCAGCGAACTGCGGATGACGGACGTTGGTTCGGTCGGTGGCAAGAACGCCTCCCTCGGTGAGATGCTCAGTCAGCTGACCGAGGAAGGCATCCGCGTGCCCGACGGTTTTGCGACGACCGCCGACGCCTATCGTGAGTTCCTGCAAGGGGCTGGCCTGGTCGAGAAGATCAACGCCCGGCTCGACGCGCTGGACGTCGACGACGTCGGGGCCCTGGTCGCCACCGGTGCCGAGATTCGCGCCTGGGTTGAGGACGCTTCGTTTCCAGCACAGCTTGAGTCAGAGATACGTGTTTTTTATCAATGGCTTGTAGATCAATCTTCAGGTGAAATCTCGGTTGCGGTTCGCTCCAGCGCTACGGCTGAAGACCTGCCGGACGCATCCTTCGCCGGCCAGCAGGAAACCTATCTGAACGTGGTTGGCATCGACGCCGTACTGACGCGCGTCAAGCAGGTTTTCGCATCGCTGTACAACGACCGCGCGATCGCCTATCGGGTCCACAAGGGCTTCGTGCACGCCGATGTGGCGCTGTCGGCGGGCGTGCAGCGGATGGTGCGCAGCGACCTGGGCGCCGCCGGCGTGATGTTCACGATGGACACCGAGTCCGGCTTTCGCGATGTGGTTTTCATCACGTCCAGCTACGGCCTGGGCGAGACCGTGGTGCAGGGCTCGGTCAACCCGGACGAGTTCTACGTCCACAAGCCGATGCTGGCCGCAGGAAAGTTCCCCCTGATCCGCCGCTCGCTGGGCAGCAAGCTGATCAAGATGGAGTTCGATCCGACGGTGGCCAACGGCCGCACCGTGCGCACGGTGGATGTCCCCCGGGCCGACCGGTACCGCTTCTCGCTGACCGACGAGGACGTGCTCGAACTGGGGCGCTACGCGGTGAAGATCGAGACCCACTACGGGCGACCGATGGACATCGAATGGGGCAAGGACGGCGCGGACGGCAAGCTCTACATCCTGCAGGCGCGACCCGAAACGGTGAAGTCGCAGGCGCACGTGCAGCAGCGCTTCAAGTTGAAGAACAAGTCGGCCGTACTGGCGACCGGGCGCGCGATCGGCCAGAAAGTCGGCATCGGCAAGGTGGCGATGGTGCGCAGCACTTCGCAGATGGATCACGTGCGGCCGGGCGACGTGCTGGTCACTGACATGACCGATCCGAACTGGGAACCGGTGATGAAGCGGGCTGCCGCCATCGTCACCAACCGCGGTGGCCGGACCTGCCACGCGGCAATCATTGCCCGCGAGCTCGGCATCCCGGCCGTGGTCGGCTGCGGCGATGCAACCGAGACGCTTCGCGACGGGGCGATGGTCACGGTCTCATGCGCCGAGGGCGACACCGGCTACGTCTACGAGGGCGAGCTGGAGACCGAAGTCGAGACGGTCGCACAGGGAAAGCTCCCCGAATTGCCGGTGAAGATCATGATGAACGTCGGCAACCCGCAACTGGCGTTCGAATTCCAGTCACTGCCCAACGCCGGCGTCGGGCTCGCCCGGCTGGAGTTCATCATCAACAACAATATCGGCGTGCACCCGAAGGCGGTGCTCGACTATCCGCGCGTCGACGCCGAACTGAAGCACGCGGTCGAGTCGCTCGCGCACGGCTATGACAGCCCTCGGCAGTTCTTCGAGTCACGGCTGGCCGAGGGCATCGCCACCATCGCCGCGGCCTTCTGGCCGAAGCCGGTCATCGTGCGCATGTCCGACTTCAAGAGCAACGAGTACAAGAAACTGATCGGCGGAACGCGCTACGAGCCTGACGAGGAAAACCCGATGCTCGGTTTCCGCGGTGCCGCGCGCTACATCGCCGAGAGCTTCGCGGACTGCTTCCAGATGGAGTGCGCGGCGCTCAAGCGCGTGCGCGAGACGATGGGGCTCACCAACGTCGAGATCATGGTGCCGTTCGTGCGCACGCTGAAGGAAGCACGCCGCGTGACCGAACTGCTCGCAGCCAACGGCCTGCGCCGCGGCGACGACGGCCTGCGGCTGATCATGATGTGCGAGGTGCCTTCCAACGCGATCCTCGCCGGCCAGTTCCTGGAGTACTTCGACGGCTTTTCGATCGGCTCCAACGACCTCACCCAGCTCACGCTCGGACTGGACCGCGACTCGGGGCTGGTGGCCGAGGGCTTCGACGAGCGGGACCCAGCCGTACTGGCGTTGCTGGAGCAGGCGATCAGCGCCTGCCGCGCGCGCGGCAAGTACATCGGCATCTGCGGCCAGGGGCCATCGGACCACGCTGACTTCGCGCGGTGGCTGATGGACAAGGGCATCGAATCGATCTCGCTGAATCCCGACACGGTGATCGAGACCTGGCGGCGACTGGCGAAGGCGGGCTGATCGGCCGACTGGAGACGACATGAGCGGCTGGATCTGGTGGATGGTGCTGGCCTTCGGCCTGCTGATACTCGAACTGGTGACCGGCACCTTCTACCTGCTGGTGATCGCGGTGGCGCTGGCGGCCGGCGGCGTGGCGCATCTGGCAGGCGCGCCGTTCACGGTCCAGCTGGTCGTCACAGCGGTGATCGGCTTCGGCGGCGCGCTGTGGCTGCGCCGCTCACGCTTCGGCCGCCTGAAGACGGAGGGCGATACGCTGCAGAACCTCGACGTCGGCCAGGTGGTCCGCATCGACAGCTGGAGCACGGGGAACACGGCGCGCGCCAGCTACCGTGGCGCGCAGTGGGACGTCCTGCTGGCGCCCGGAGAGACTGCTGCACCGGGCGAATTCACGATCCAGTCCGTGCAGGGCAGCCGGCTGGTGGTGGCACGCAAGTCCAACTGAGGGGAAACACGATGCTCGAAGGCACCGCAATCGTGATGCTGGTCGTCCTGGCGGTCGTCATCACCTTCATCGTCAAGTCGGTCACCATCGTGCCGCAGCAGCATGCGTGGGTCGTCGAGCGGCTAGGCAAGTTCCACGCCACGCTCGGCCCGGGGCTGAAGATCGTGATCCCGTTCATCGACCGCATTGCCTACAAGCACAGCCTCAAGGAAATCCCGCTCGACACGCCGAGCCAGGTCTGCATCACCAAGGACAACACGCAGCTGTCGGTCGACGGCGTCCTGTACTTCCAGGTCACGGACCCGCAGCGCGCCAGCTACGGCTCGAGCAACTACATCGTCGCCATCACGCAGCTTGCGCAGACGACGCTGCGCTCGGTGATCGGCCGGCTCGAACTCGACAAGACGTTCGAGGAGCGCGAGTTCATCAACCACAGCGTGGTCTCGTCGATCGACGAGGCGGCGATGAACTGGGGCGTGAAGGTGCTGCGCTACGAGATCAAGGACCTCACGCCGCCGCAGGTGATCCTGCACGCGATGCAGCAGCAGATCACCGCCGAGCGCGAGAAGCGGGCGCTTATCGCATCGAGCGAGGGCCGCAAGCAGGAGCAGATCAACATCGCCACCGGAGAGCGCGAAGGCTCGATCGCCCGCTCCGAGGGCGAGAAGCAGGCACAGATCAACATTGCGCAGGGCGAGGCCGGCGCGGTGCTGGCCATCGCCGAGGCCACCGCCGAGGCGATCCGCAAGGTCGCGCAGGCGATCCAGTCGCCGGGCGGCATGGAGGCGGTCAACCTGAAAGTGGCGGAGAAGTACGTCGAAGCCTTCGCCGGCCTGGCCAAGACCAACAACTCACTGATCCTTCCCGCCAACCTCGCCGACGTCGGCTCGCTGATCGCCGCCGCGATGACCGTGGTGAAGAGCCAGCAGGCGGCAAAGGCCTAGTCGGCGATGGAGTTCCTGCTCGCTGCCATCGGCCTGGCCGTCGCCGTGTGGATGATCCTGTCGGCGCGGAAGCGCCACCGCGACGAGCCGCCGGAGAAGCCGCCGAGCCAATGAGCGCACCGGTCGCTTGCGACGCGGTGCGTCACGGCCTCACAGGTGGTAGTCCATCGACAGTCGCGACTGCAGGTCCCGCGACAGCTTGAATGCTTCCTTGAGCGTGCGGCGGTCGAGTTCGTTCAGCTTCCTCGGGTCGATGCGG
>JAHEDN010000102.1 GCA_024641225.1 Burkholderiales bacterium
GTGTGACGGGCGGTGTGTACAAGACCCGGGAACGTATTCACCGCGACATGCTGATCCGCGATTACTAGCGATTCCGACTTCATGCAGTCGAGTTGCAGACTGCAATCCGGACTACGATCGGTTTTCTGGGATTGGCTCCCCCTCGCGGGTTGGCAACCCTCTGTACCGACCATTGTATGACGTGTGAAGCCCTACCCATAAGGGCCATGAGGACTTGACGTCATCCCCACCTTCCTCCGGTTTGTCACCGGCAGTCTCCCTAGAGTGCCCTTGCGTAGCAACTAGGGACAAGGGTTGCGCTCGTTGCGGGACTTAACCCAACATCTCACGACACGAGCTGACGACAGCCATGCAGCACCTGTGTTACGGCTCTCTTTCGAGCACGCCCTCATTTCTGAAGGCTTCCGTACATGTCAAGGGTAGGTAAGGTTTTTCGCGTTGCATCGAATTAATCCACATCATCCACCGCTTGTGCGGGTCCCCGTCAATTCCTTTGAGTTTTAATCTTGCGACCGTACTCCCCAGGCGGTCGACTTCACGCGTTAGCTGCGTTACCAAGTCTGTAAAGACCCGACAACTAGTCGACATCGTTTAGGGCGTGGACTACCAGGGTATCTAATCCTGTTTGCTCCCCACGCTTTCGTACATGAGCGTCAGTCTCATCCCAGGGGGCTGCCTTCGCCATCGGTGTTCCTCCACATCTCTACGCATTTCACTGCTACACGTGGAATTCCACCCCCCTCTTACGGACTCTAGCCATGCAGTCACAAATGCAGTTCCCAGGTTGGGCCCGGGGATTTCACACCTGTCTTGCACAGCCGCCTGCGTACGCTTTACGCCCAGTAATTCCGATTAACGCTTGCACCCTACGTATTACCGCGGCTGCTGGCACGTAGTTAGCCGGTGCTTATTCTGCAGGTACCGTCATTAGCGCGCATTATTAGCGCGCGCCGTTTCGTTCCTGCCAAAAGCGGTTTACAACCCGAAGGCCTTCTTCCCGCACGCGGCATGGCTGGATCAGGGTTTCCCCCATTGTCCAAAATTCCCCACTGCTGCCTCCCGTAGGAGTCTGGGCCGTGTCTCAGTCCCAGTGTGGCTGGTCGTCCTCTCAGACCAGCTACCGATCGTTGCCTTGGTGAGCCTTTACCTCACCAACTAGCTAATCGGGCATCGGCCGCTCCAATAGCGCGAGGCCTTGCGGTCCCCCGCTTTCACCCGTAGGTCGTATGCGGTATTAATCCGGCTTTCGCCGAGCTATCCCCCACTACTGGGCACGTTCCGATGCGCTACTCACCCGTTCGCCACTCGTCGCCAGGGTTGCCCCCGCGTTACCGTTCGACTTGCATGTGTAAGGCATGCCGCCAGCGTTCAATCTGAGCCAGGATCAAACTCTTCAGTTCGAACCTTTTCGCACACTACTGTGTACGTCGCTCACTCACGGAATCGAAGCGGATCTGATGATCCCCTTCATTCGTGTTTGAGCACCTGATGCTTTGAGCATTGCCACCGAGGTTGGCGTGAGACCGCACCCGGTGGTTGCGCCTTTTCATCAAGCGCCCACACTTATCGGCTGTTTCAGTTTTTAAAGAGCAGGCCGACCGTGACCGCCGGCGCTTGGTGCACCGCACGACCGCTGAATCAGCAGAGAGGGGAGATTATGGAGATCGGAATCTGGCCTGTCAAATGACTAGGAAGAGCGAAACGACGGGGCGTCCAAGTGACTGATCCGTAACGCTGTCATCGGTGCTCAAAGCGCGGCGGACGCTTTTCGATGAACGCACTCATCCCCTCCTTTTGGTCGGTCGTTGCGAAAAGCGAGTGGAAGAGGCGGCGCTCGAACAGCAGACCCTCTGCCAACGGCGTCTCGTACGCGCGCTGCACCGCCTCCTTGGCCATGATCACTGCAGGAAGCGAGAACTCGGCGATCGTGGTGCCCGCCGCAAGCGCTTCTTCGATCAGCTTGCCCGCAGGGACGACCCGGGACACGAGTCCAGCGCGTTCTGCCTCATGCGCATCCATCGTTCGTGCGGTGAGCACCAGATCCATTGCCTTCGCCTTGCCCACGGCACGTGGCAACCGCTGCGTACCGCCTGCACCAGGAATGATGCCGAGCCTGATCTCGGGCTGCCCGAAACGCGCCGTGTCAGCTGCGATGACGATGTCGCACATCATGACGAGTTCGCAGCCCCCACCCAAAGCGTAGCCTGCCACCGCAGCAATCACGGGCTTGCGGATTCGCTTTAGTTCCTCCCAGTTGCGCGTGATGTAGTCGGACTTGAAGACGTTCATGTAAGACCAGTCCTTCATGGCGCCGATGTCGGCGCCGGCGGCGAACGCCTTTTCGGACCCGGTGATAACGATGGCGCCGATGCCTTCATCGCCATCGAATGCGCGCAATGCCGCGCCGAGTTCGTCCATCAGGGCGTCGTTCAGCGCATTCAGCACCTTCGGACGATTCAGGGTGACCAGTCCGACGCGACCGTGCGTCGTGGCAAGCAGGTGCTCGTAGTTCACTGCAGGCTCCGTAATAAAGGTGAGCAGCCCCACTGTTTCGACCGCCGTCCTTCGTAGCAGGGGCCGCCGGTCGTACAGAGGCGCTCGGGTTGCGATCCGCGTGGTCGCGGCCCGCAGGCGCCAGCGACCACCGCCGGAAGAACAGCGTTAGCGTACTCGTGGACGCTTGCCCGTGGGCACGTTGAGCGAGCCGCAGGGTCGACGTCGTCATGGGTAACGTCAGAGGCTGCCAGGCGCGTTGCCCGATAAACTTCGTTGCTAACGGCCGGACAAGTTGCTGTGACGGCACGGACGCTCAGGGTTCCCTCCTCGCACACCGACGCAAGATCGATGGCCAACGTCGCTGCTCTGCGCACCGCGCGGACACTCGGAGTGCTGGGGATGCTGCCGTTTCTTGCGCTGGCTCTGCTTACCTGGCTGCCCGAAGGTGCAACGTTTGGCCAGCGCGCGATTGTTCCGCTCGCGCAATGGGCTCTGGTTGCATACGCCGCGGTGATCCTGTCATTCCTCGGTGCCGTGCACTGGGGCTTCGTTCTGCTGGCTCCGTCAATGTCCCCGAGGCTAATGCGACAGTCCCTTGCCTGGGGCGTCATCCCGTCACTTCTTGGCTGGCTGGCGCTGCTGATGCTCTTCGTCGGCGTAGCGCCCTCATTTGCATTTGCCTTCCTGATCGCAGACCTTCTGCTCGTGCGCGCGATGGACGGCGCGCTGCTCCGCGAGAGCGCTGCGCCAGCGGACGGGTATCTCGAACTGCGCACGCGGCTGACCGCAGGCGCTTCGCTGGCGCTCGCGGTTGCGCTGGCAGCATCTCTCTGAGGAGGACGAAACGATGCTCAAGGCAATTCTGCTCACCAGAGCCAACGACCAATTCGCGGCGAAGGTTCAAACGCTACGAGACGAGGAACTGCGCGAGAACACGCCGGAGGCCAACGTCGCGGTGGCGGTCGAGTATTCGACCGTCAACTACAAGGACGCGCTGGCGCTCAGTAACAAGGGGCCGGTGGTGCGCAAGTGGCCGATGGTGGCGGGGATCGACGCCGCAGGCACGGTTTTGGACAGCAGTGATGCGCGCTTCACGCCGGGCGACAAGGTCGTGCTCAACGGCTGGGGCGTCGGCGAGCAGCACTGGGGCGGACTGGCACAACAGGCGCGCTTCAAGGCCGACTGGCTCGTGCCGCTTCCGGAAGGCTTGAGCACACGACAGGCGATGGCGATCGGAACCGCCGGCTACACGGCGATGCTGTGTTGTCTCGCGCTGCGTGAGCAGGGTGTCGAGCCGGCCAGCGGCGAGATCCTCGTGACTGGCGCCTCCGGTGGCGTCGGCTCCATTGCGATATCGATCCTTTCAGGCTGGGGCTATCGCGTCGTGGCCAGCACCGGAAAGTCCGCTGAGGCCGATTACCTGAGCGGGCTGGGCGCTAGTGCAGTCATAGATCGCGCCGAACTGTCCAGCCCCGGCAAGCCGCTGCAGAAGGAGCGCTGGGCGGGCGTCGTCGATGCGGTGGGTTCGCACACGCTGGCCAATGCCTGCGCGCAGACTCGGTATGGCGGAACAGTGACCGCGTGTGGACTGGCGCAGGGCATGGACTTTCCGGCAACGGTTGCGCCCTTCATCCTGCGCGGCGTGCGCCTGATCGGCATCGACTCCGTCATGTGCCCCATGCCACGCCGCGAGGCGGCGTGGCAGCGACTGGCCAGCGATCTCGACCGTCGCAGGCTAGATTCCGCGACCACCGAGGTTGGCCTCGCCGAGGCGACGGACGTCGCCGATCGGCTCCTCTCGGGCAAGGTGCGCGGCCGAGTCGTCGTGAACGTCAATGCATGAATTCCGCCTGACGCGAACGCGGTCGGCTTGGCTCACGACGCGCGGGTGCTTCGGGCCGCCTGCGCCCGGGGCTTTCGTGATGGAGGCGCCGATCGACGAGACGGCCATCGCGGCGAAACATGACCCGATCGCCTGCCGGCTGGTGCTGCTCAACGCCAAGCATGCACGCCACTGGGCCGTGTTTGCGGCTAATGGCAGAGGGTTGCGCGGCCTGACGCTCGAGCGGGCCGCGTGAAATCGCGCCAGAGGCGTGCCAGACTTCGCTATCCGTACGAACCGAGGGAGCTTTGATCCGATGCGCCTCATCCAGCCGCTGATCGTCTGTGCCGCCCTGCTGGCCCTCGGCCCGGCCGTCGATGCCAAGACGCGCGCCGAGTGCGAGCGCGACTACAAGCCCCAGGTCGGCCAGGCCGGCAAGGACGTCATCTGGGTGCCGACGCCCGACGAACTGGTCAACAAGATGCTGACCATGGCCAAGGTCACGCCGAGGGACTTCGTCGTCGACCTGGGCGCCGGCGACGGCAAGATCGCCATCGCCGCAGGAAAGCACTTCGGCGCCACCGCGCTGGGCATCGAGTACAACCCCGACATGGCCAAGCTGGCGCAGTGCCTGGTGCAGGCCGAGGGCGTCGGCAGCAAGGTGAAGATCATCCAGGGCGATATCTTCAAGGAGGACTTCAGCAAGGCCACCGTGGTCACCATGTACCTCCTGCCCGAACTGAACCTGTGCGTTCGCCACCGCCTGCTGGCAATGAAGCCAGGCACCCGGGTCGCTTCGCATTCATTCGCGATGGGGGAGTGGGAGCCTGACGAACCGTTCGAAGCCGATTCCCGCATTGCGTACCTGTGGATCGTGCCGGCAAGGGTCGGCGGATCCTGGAGCCTTCGCGACAGCAGCGGCAGCATGGACTTCACTGTCTCGCTGAGCCAGAGCTTCCAGAAGATCGGCGGCGAAATCAGCATGGCGGGCCGCAAGCAGCCGCTCATCGGCGCATCTTTGCAGGGCGAGAACATTCGTTTTTCCTTCATCGACGCGAAAGGCGTGACGCAGCACTTCGCCGGAGTGGTGCATGGCACCAAGATGAGTGGCATGCTGCGCGCGACCGGCATCACCGACCTGAACGTGACGGGCAACGCTCAAGGTGCGCTAGCCTCGCCCTGGGCAGAGATGGCGAGCGGCTGCGGCCGCTTTTACGGCAAGTAAGCCGTGAGCCGGCGCTGGCCCCTGGCCCGCTGTCTCCACGCCGGCGCAACCGGACATGCAGTTCGAACCACCCATCGCTGGTGTGCTGCTTGCGGCCGGCGTCGGGCGCCGCTATGACCCGAGCGGTGTTCGCCTGAAACTGCTCGAGGCAGCACCGAGCGGACCGCACGCCGGCATGCCCGTCGCAGCCGCGGCGCTGCGCAACCTGCGCGCCGCGATTGCAGACGTGCTGGTCGTCGTGCGGCCGGCCGACAGCGCGGCACAGCGGCAACTGCGGCAGTTGCTTGCCGCCGAAGGCGCGCAGCTGGTGTCCTGCCCGGAGGCAGACGCCGGCATGGGTCACTCGCTCGCCTGCGGCGTGCGCGCACGAAGAGACGCCGCAGGATGGGTGATCGCACTGGCCGACATGCCAGCCGTGTCGCCCGCCACGATCGTCGCCGTCCGCGACGCCATTTCGAACGGCCATGCGGCCGCCGCGCCCACGCATCGCGGTCAGCGCGGTCACCCGGTCGGCTTCAGTCGAGCCTGCCTCGATGCGCTGCTCTCCCTGTCGGGTGATGCCGGAGCGCGCAGCATCCTGGCTGCCCATGAGCCGCTGCTGATCGAGGTCGACGATCCCGGCTGCCTGCTGGACATCGACACCCCCGGGCCGTAGCGCGAGGCGTCGCCACGCACAGACCTTCGCGCGGCGCTACATTTCCGCGCTCCAGCCGCCTGTTTGCCGGTTGCGTCTTACCCAGTTCCACGCCCGGAGCCCGCCATGCTGATGTCCGCCGATGCCTACCGCGATTCTCTGCGACGGCTGAAACCGATCGTCTTCGTCGATGGCGAGCGCATTACCTCGGTTGCCGATGCACCGCAACTTGCGCCCGGCGTTGCTGCGGTCGCGCGGACCTACGAATTGGCGCTGGCCAGCGACCAGGCGCCGGTGATGCAGGCCCGGTTGCCCGGGTTCGAGGGTCCCGTGAACCGCATGATCGCGCTCGCCCACGACACGGCCGACCTGCTGAACAAGCTCGAAGCGGTTCGTCGGGCGTGCCAGGAAACGGGCTGCGCACAGCGGTATCTCGGTGGCGACGCGCTCAACGCGCTCTTCTTCGGCACGCATCGAGCCGACGCCGAGAATGGCACCGAGTACCACGGGCGGCTGAAGCGCTACCTCGAACACGTCTACGGCAACGATCTGACGCTCGGCGTGGCGATGACCGATGCCAAGGGCGACCGCTCGCTGCGCCCGAGTCGACAGCGCAACCCGAACAGCTATGTTCACATCGTCGAAAGGAACGCGCGCGGCATCGTCGTTTCGGGCACCAAGGCCATCGTCACCGGAGCACCGTACATGCACGAACTGCTCGTGCTTCCCGGACGGGCGATGACCGAAGACGATGCGCCCTTCGCCGTCGCGTGCGCGGTGCCGATCGACGCCAAGGGACTGACCATCGTCGCCCGTCCCGCGGGTCGGCCGGGGGAAGCGTCGGCGACGTTCAGCTCCAGGTTCGGCCAGTCCACCGGTGTGTGCCTGTTCGACCGCGTCGAGGTACCCTGGGAGCACGTGTTCCTGGCGGGCGAATGGGCCGAGGTCGCGCCGATGCTCACGAGCTATACCAGCCAGCATCGGCACACGTGCATCGGCGCGCGCGCCGGCTTCGGCGACCTGCTGATCGGCGCCGGCGCACTGGTGACGGAAGCCAATGGGCTCGATCTCGACAGTCACTACAACCTGCGCGATTCAATGGTCGAACTGATCAAGATCGTCGAGGGATTCTTCGCCTGCGGGGTCGCGGCATCCGTCTACGGCGAAACCACTGCCGCCGGGAATATCACGCCCGAGCCGGTGTTCGCCAACATCGGCAAGCTGCTTCTCGGCACGCAGATCTACGACATGCACCGGCTCGCACACCATGTCTCCGGCGGGCTGATCGTCGCGCTGCCCGGCCCGGACGAGGACCACAACCCCGCTACCGCGGGCCGGTTGTCGGAGGTGCTGACCGCACGCAGCGACATTCCGTACGAGAAGCGCATCGAGGTGGCAAGATTCATCGAGGACCTGACGGCCTCCTACCAGGCGGGCTGGTATTCCGTGATCAGTCTGCACGGCGGCGGCTCGCCGGACGCGATGAAGACGGAGATCTTTCGTAACTACCCGATCGGCAGCAAGGTCGACCTGGTGGAGCGCCTGCTGGAGCGCGGCGTGCTCGCCGATGCAACGCGCAAGATCACGCGCAACCGCCAGCCGGGCCGTTGCTGCGTCACCGGCTGCCAGATATCCGAGCTTCCCGCCGAACAGGCCGTGCCTTTGCCAAAGCCGCCATCGACTGCTGGGCAGCCTGGCCTTCCTCGCGACGACAATCAGGCCACATAGACCATGCGTGCTCACCGAGACAACTCGCTGCTGCTGGTGGTCGACATCCAGAGCAAACTGGCGCCACACGTCGCCGGGCACGAGGAACTGATTCGTCGCACTCGCGCGCTGCTCGACGCTGCCGAGCTTCTCGGCATCCCGAAGCTGCTGACCGAGCACTGTCCCGGGCAGATCGGACCGGTGATCGAGCCGATGCGCAGCCGCTTTGCAGCCGGCGAAATCTTCGTGAAGACCTGCTTCGGCGCCGCCGACCATCCGGAGTTCGTCGATCTCGTCCGGCAGGCCGGGCGAACACAGATCGTCGTCGCCGGCATGGAGGCGCACGTCTGCGTGATGCAGACTGCCGTCGCACTTCGCGGACACGGTTTCGGCGTGACGGTCGTCGCCGACGCCGTTGGCTCGC
>JAHEDN010000103.1 GCA_024641225.1 Burkholderiales bacterium
TCGACAGCACGCTGGCGGCGCCAGCGGCGCCCAGGGCCACCGAGAACGCTCCCGTGTAGCAGAAGCAGTTCAGCGCATCGATGTCGCGCCCAAGCTGCTGGTGTGCCCGCGTCGCCAGGGCACAGGCCAGTTGGCGATTGTCGCGTTGATCGATGTAGTAGCCCGTCTTGTGCCCGCTGCGTACGTCGACCCACGCACAGCGCCCGTGTTCCCGGATGGCGATGCGTAGCGGCGGTTCGACGCCTCGCGCCGTGCCATGCACGGGCGGAAGCCCCTCGCGCGCGCGGCCGGCGCTGTCCGAGCGGTCGAACACGTTCGCGCAGCCCGTCGCGGCGACAAGGGCGTCGAGCAGCACTTCCCGGTGCGCCTCAACGCCAGCGGCCTGGAACTGCACAACCAGCTGTCCGGCGTAGCGGTCGGCAATCAGCCCGGGCAGCCCGTCGGCTTCGCCGAATACGAGCCGCAACGCATCGGCCTCCGCAGCGAGATGCGCGCGACGCGACACCGCCTCCTGAACGCGTGCGGCCAGCCACGAGGCGTCGATGTGGTCGGACTCCTCAAAGCTCCAGCAGCGCGCGCGTAGCGTCGACGATGGCGAATAGGCTGCCCACGCAAGCCACTGCCCGTCATGGCTGCACACGGCGACAGTCTCGCCGGACGCTGGCGAGCCTTTGATACGGCCGATCGCGGTGTCGTAGACCCACGGGTGCCGGCGCCGCAGGGAACGTTCCTTGCCCGGCTTCAGGATGACATCGGCCGTGGCGGTCATCTCTCGCGGCACGCCGATTCAGCTGCTCTTGCGCCGGGCGCGCGGGTGCGCAGCGTCGTAGGTCTTCGCGAGGTGCTGCCAGTCCAGCCGCGTGTAGATCTGCGTGCTGGCGATGCTCGCGTGTCCAAGCAGTTCCTGCACCGCACGCAGGTCGCCACTGCTTTGCAGCACGTGCGAGGCCATCGAATGGCGCAGCACGTGTGGGTGCACATGCACGCCGAGACCCAGCGCTGCGGCGAGCTTCGCCAAGCGCAGTTGCACGCTACGCGCGCCGAGGCGGCGGCCTGCCGTGGAAAGGAACAGCGCCCTCGCACCGCCGCCCGCAATCGCCGCGCGCGCGCGCAGCCACTGCCTCAGCGCCTCAATCGCCGGGCGCCCAACGGGCACCTGCCGCACTTTGCCGCCCTTGCCCAGCACCGTCACCCGCCTCGATTCGAGGTCGAGCCAGGAAGTGGAGCCGGGTTCTCGATCGGCGGGGGCAAAGTAGCGCCAGTCGAGTCCGACGAGTTCGGAAAGACGCAGGCCGCTCGAATACAGCAGTTCGACGATCGCCTTGTCGCGCAGCGCCAGCGGCGCAGGCTCTGGCTCGTGCGCGGCCAGTTGCACTGCCTGGTCTGGGGCCAGCGCCTTGGGCAGGCGTCTGGCGCGCCGGGGAGCGCGAATGCCGAGCGCAGGATTGCCCTCGATGGCGCCGGCGGCACCGAGCCAGTCGAAGAAGCGGCGCCATGCGGAAAGTTTTCGCGCCAGAGAGGCTGGCGCCGAGCCGCGCCCGTGCAGCCGCGCCAGCGCGCGCCGGATGTCGGCCGCGTGCAGCTTCGGCAATGGCGTGCCGGCAGTCAGCTGCGCAAGTTCGACCAGGTCTCTACCGTAGGCCTCGACCGTGTTCGCAGACAGGCGCCGCTGTCGCTGTAGTTCATCGAGGAACTTGCCGACCGCCTCCGGAAGCGGCGCCGCTGCCGCGATGTCGCCGGGGCCTCTCGTCATCGCGCCTCAGGCTCGGAGGCGCGCCAGGGCGGCACTGGCCAGTTCGGTGATGCGCGACAGGAACGCCGTGCCCATGGTGATCTGGAAACGGTCAGGATCCGGCGAGCCGAGCGCGAGCATGCCGAACGCCTTGGCGTCGGCGCCGACCCGCAGCGGCATCATCGTCAGGCTGCGGATCGCGCCCGGGTCGGCGGCCATCCAGCCTGCCACTTCGAATCCCACATTGGAGCCGCAAAAGGGCGCCTGCATGCTGCTGGTGAGGCGAACGATGTCGTCGCTGGCCGGTTGTGCCCAGTCGAAGCCGGCGTACGCCGGGGCTACGCCCCACAGGCGCAGCGCACCGAGCGGCACGTTGAACTGCCGCATCAGTTCGTCGAGAAGTGTGCGCGGCAGCTGGGCCGGCTCGGCCTGCAGCAGCAGCACGCGGGCCCAGTGAACGATCCGGTCGGCGATGGCATCGTTCTCCTCGCCGTGACGAATCATGTCCGCCAGCCGCAGCTCAAGCGACTTGATCCTCTCGCGTAGCATCAACGACTGCCGCTCCACCAGGGAGACCGCATGGCCGTCCTGGGGGTGTGGAATGGCGACGGTCGCCAGCACTTCCGGATAGCGCTCGAAGAAATCCGGATGCTCGGACAGGAACTGCGCGACGTCGTCGGGTGTCATTGCGGGCTCTTAAAGTTCGATCTCGCCTTCGAAGACCGTTTCTGCCGGGCCGGTCAGCAACACGGCTTGATTTGCCCCCGCCCAGCCGATCAGGAGCGCACCGCCGCGGGTGTGCACGGTGACCGGCGAGTCGAGTTGACCGCGCAGGATACCGGCGACCGCGGCTGCGCAGGCGCCGGTACCGCAGGCGAGCGTCTCGCCGACGCCCCGCTCCCAGACGCGCAGCCGGATCGCGCGACGGTCGATGATCTCCATGAACCCGGCATTCACGCGGCGAGGAAAGCGCGCGTGATGCTCGATGACAGGGCCGTCTTTCGCCACCGGGGCTTCCTCGACATCGTCGACAACCTGCACCGCGTGCGGATTGCCCATCGACAGCACGGAGAACTCGACCGTTCGGCCATGGATGGAAAGCGGCCACAGCCGGTCGCGATCATGACTGCGCGCGACCAGTCCTTCGGCATCGAAAGGAATGCGCGCTGGCCCGAAAATCGGCACCCCCATGTCGACGGTCACGCGGCCATCGTCCTCCAGCCGTGGCTCGATGAGGCCGCCGAGCGTTTCGACCCGAATCGTGCGCTTGTGTGTCAGGCCGCGGTCATGCACGAATCGCACGAAGCAGCGTGCGCCGTTGCCGCACTGCTCGACCTCGCCGCCATCGGCATTGAAGATCCGGTAGCGGAAATCCGTACCGGGCTGTCTGGCGCGCTCGACAAGCAGCACCTGGTCCGCGCCGATGCCGAAGCGGCGATCAGCCAGGTGGCGAAACTGCTGTGCTTCGAGCCCGATCTGCTGCGTGATGCCGTCGAGCATGACGAAGTCGTTGCCGCTGCCCTGCATCTTCGTGAAGCGCAGTCTCATGGCGCCGATTATCGCTGCTCGACGATGCGCAGTGCGGGGAGATTCGATGGCTGCTCAGTAGATCGACGGCAAGCCCGGCGGCCGTGTCTTGAAGCGTTTGTGCGTCCACAGGTACTGGTCGGGCATGCGCAGAACCCAGCGCTCGATCTCGCGGTTCATGCGCTCGGTGTCCTGGTCGATGCTGGCGCCGGGAAAGTCGTGCCACGGCGCTTCGAGGTGCAGCACATAGCCGTCATCGGTCATCTCGGTGACCGCCATCACCACTTTGGCGCCGATCACGCGCGCCAGCCGGCTCACCATCGGAATCGTGGCCGCCGTCACGCCGAAGAACGGCACGAAGATCGAGTTGGTTGCGCCGAGGTCCATGTCCGGCAGGTAATAAAGCGGCAGACCCTCCTTCATGGCACGAATAACCGATTTCAGTTCCGCCGCGCCGCGCCGCGGGATCAGTAACGGCTCGTTGAAGCGCCGGCGGCCCGCCAGCAGCTGGGCGTCCCAGGCGGCGTTGCTCTGCTTTGCGTAGATCGACACGCCGCGCACCAGCGTGTTCACGCGCAGGCCTCCGGCGTCCAGCCCCACGAAGTGCGGTGCAAGCAGGATCAGCGGCCGGTTGACCGGATCGCTCAGGTGTTCTGCGCCTTCGACACGAACCAGACGCTCGACCTCTTCGCGGCTGCCGCGCCACAGCACGGAGTGGTCGAGCGCGCCGCGGGCGATGTTGCGGAACAGCCTGCGGCCCAGCGCGTGGCGCTCAGTCTCGGGCATCTGCGGAAAGCAGGCGCGCAGGTTGGCGAGCGCAATGCGGCGGCGCGGCCGGATCACCAGCCACAGCAGGTCGCCGACAGCGCCGGCGAGCCTTGCACGCGCGGCGGCCGACCAGTGCGCACTGGTGTTGATCAGGCCGATCCACAGCCGCGCCAGGAGCTCGGTCATGGCTGGGCCTCGGCCGTGGCGTCCGGCGCCCGCATGCCGGCCGGCACTTTGTAGCGGTTGTAGCCCCACAGGTACTGCGCGGGGCACTGCCGGATCAGCGCTTCGAGGGCGAGATTCAGTTGCTGCGTGTCGGCCTCGACGTCGCCCGATAGCGGTTCATCGAATGGCACGAGGCGCAGGCGATAGCCGCGCCCCGCCGGCAGCCGCTCGCACAGCGCGAAGACGATCCGCGCCCCGCTTGCCGCGGCCAGCCGCGCCGGCAGCGTCATCGTGTAGGCAGGTCGGCCGAAGAACCCGGCCCAGGTACCTTCGCCCTGCGACGGCACCTGGTCGGGCAGGATGCCCGCGGTGTGGCCGCTCTTCAGCGCCCGCATCAGCAAGCGCACGCCGCGCATGTCGGCCGGAGCCAGCAGCAGGCCGGGGCGCGCACGCTCATCAATGACTTTGCGCAGCGCCTCCTTGCGAGGCGGGCGGAACAGCACGGTCATCGGCCGCACATGCGCCTGCGGCTGCGTGGCATAGAACTGGGCCGACGCCTCGAAGCTGCCGATGTGGGGCGTGAGCATCAGCAATGGCCGGCGTTGCTCGAGCAAAGCGCCGAGACTGCCCGGCACGGCTTCCTGCACGCAACTGGCGATGTCCTTCGCCGGGCGCTGCCACAACCACGCCGCTTCGAGGCCCTGCCGGCCCGCGTGTGCGATCGCGGCGCGGCGCAGTCGCGGTTCGGCGAAGCCGGCCTGCACGAGGTTGGCGCGCAGCGTGCGCCGGTAGGTCGGCGACAGTGCGTAAGCGAGCCAGCCCAGCGCCGCGCCGAGCCCGTGCACCCAGCGCAGCGGCAGCAGGGACAGCAGGCGGAAGAGGGCGTGCAGCATGAAGGACCCGTGACCGGCGGCAGCGCCAGGCGGATGAGGTGGCGGCAATGCTAGAGGATGGCTGGAGTCGATCGCCTATAATCCGCGGCCAGCCGCCGAGTTAAGGAACAACTTGCAGGGCGGGCCGGAGCGTTCGAAGCCGGCAAATTCTGCTAAAGCGTCACCGCGCTCTCCACCGCGGGCTCGACGCCCGTACGACATCAGACCCATGGAGAGCGACAGGTGCCCAGCGACTTTCTCTTTACTTCCGAATCCGTGTCGGAAGGCCATCCGGACAAGGTGGCCGACCAGATCTCCGACGCGATCCTCGACGCGATCCTCAGTCACGACCCGCGCTCGCGGGTGGCCGCCGAGACGCTGGTCAACACCGGGCTGGTCGTTCTGGCCGGCGAGATCACGACCAACGGCTACGTCGACTACATCCAGGTCGCGCGCGACACGATCAAGCGCATCGGCTACGACAACACCGATTACGGCATCGACTACAAGGGCTGCGCGGTGCTGGTTGCCTACGACAAGCAGAGCAACGACATCGCGCAGGGCGTCGATCAGGCCTCCGACGATTACCTGAACCAGGGCGCCGGCGACCAGGGCCTGATGTTCGGCTATGCCTGCGACGAGACGCCCGAGCTGATGCCGGCGCCGATCTACTACGCGCACCGGCTGGTCGAGCGTCAATCCCAGGTGCGCCGGGACGGCCGTCTGCCGTTCCTCCGGCCGGACGCCAAGAGCCAGATCACGATGCGTTACGTCGACGGCAAGCCGCATTCGATCGACACCGTCGTGCTGTCCACGCAGCACAGCCCCGACCAGAGCGAGTCGGCGACGAAGCTGAAGTCGAGCTTCTACGAGGCGGTTCGCGAGGAAATCATCAAGCCCGTGCTGCCGAAGGAATGGCTGACCCAGGACACCAAGTACCTGATCAACCCGACCGGCCGGTTTGTCATCGGCGGGCCGCACGGCGACTGCGGGCTGACCGGCCGCAAGATCATCGTCGACACCTACGGAGGCGCCTGCCCGCACGGTGGCGGCGCGTTTTCGGGCAAGGACCCGAGCAAGGTCGACCGCTCGGCCGCGTATGCGGCGCGCTACGTAGCGAAGAACGTGGTCGCCGCCGGACTGGCGCGCCAGTGCCAGGTCCAGGTGGCCTATGCGATCGGTGTGGCCAGGCCGATGAACATCACCGTGTATACGGAAGGGACCGGCAAGCTCAGCGACGAAAAGATCGGCCAGCTGGTCGCCGAACACTTCGATCTGCGCCCGAAGGGGATCGTGCAGATGCTCGACCTGCTGCGGCCGATCTACGAGAAGACGGCCGCCTATGGCCACTTCGGCCGCGACGAGCCGGAGTTCACGTGGGAGCGCACGGACCGCGCGGACGCGCTTCGCAAGGCCGCCGGGATTTAGGCAGAGGGGACCACGTCCCAACGTCGTCGGTCGCGCCCGCCGGACGCGTGCTGCGGAAGCAGCCCCGATGAATGACGGCAGACTGGCCGCCCGCGCGGCGGACGGACGCTGGGCCGGTCCCCGCGGACCCGGTAGAATCCGCCCCTGCTTCGAGGAGCGTTGCGACAGGCCACGTAGCCTGCCAGGCTCGAAGCGGCTGTCTCTTCAGTCAGCCTGTTCCAACGGCGCTCGCCCACTTCTTTGATTCTCGAAAAGGAGGGCGCGAGATGAGCGCCGTACTCAAACCCAGCACGATGAGCGACTTTGTCGTCGCCGACCTCAAGCTTGCGGACTGGGGCCGCAAGGAAATCCGTATCGCCGAGACCGAGATGCCCGGACTGATGGCGATTCGCGACGAGTACGCAGCTGCCCAGCCGCTGCGCGGCGCACGCATCACCGGCTCGCTGCATATGACGATCCAGACCGCGGTGCTGATCGAGACGCTGCAGGCGCTCGGCGCGCAGGTGCGCTGGGCCAGCTGCAACATCTTCTCGACGCAGGACCACGCCGCGGCGGCCATCGCCGCCAGCGGCACCGCCGTGTTCGCCGTCAAGGGCGAGTCGCTCGATGACTACTGGGACTACACGCACCGCATCTTCGAATGGCCCGATGGCGGCTACAGCAACATGATCCTCGACGACGGCGGCGACGCCACACTGCTGCTGCACCTGGGCGCCAGGGCCGAGAAAGATGCTTCGTGCATCGCGCAACCGACCAGCGAGGAGGAGGTCTCGCTGTTCAAATCGATCAAGGCCAAGCTGGCGAAGGATCCTGCCTGGTATTCGACGCGGCTGGCGAAGGTCAAGGGCGTCACCGAAGAAACCACGACCGGCGTCAAGCGGCTGTACCAGATGGCAAAGGAAGGGCGGCTCGCGTTTCCAGCCATCAACGTCAACGACTCGGTGACGAAGAGCAAGTTCGACAACCTTTACGGCTGCCGCGAGAGCCTGGTCGACGGCATCAAGCGCGCGACCGACGTCATGATCGCCGGAAAGATCGCCGTGGTCGCCGGCTACGGCGACGTCGGCAAGGGCTCGGCGCAGGCGCTGCGTGCGCTCTCTGCGCAGGTGTGGATCACGGAGATCGACCCGATCTGCGCGCTGCAGGCGGCGATGGAGGGTTATCGCGTCGTGACGATGGACTATGCGGCCGACAAGGCCGACATCTTCGTCACCGCCACCGGCAACTTCCATGTGATCACCCACGAGCACATGGCGAAGATGAAGGACCAGGCGATCGTCTGCAACATCGGTCACTTCGACAACGAGATCGACGTCGCGTCGCTTTCGGCATGCAAGTGGGAGAACATCAAGCCGCAGGTCGACCACGTCATCTTTCCCGACGGCAAGCGGATCATCCTGCTCGCCGAGGGCCGCTTGGTGAACCTCGGTTGCGGCACCGGGCATCCGAGCTACGTGATGTCCAGCTCGTTCGCCAACCAGGTCATCGCGCAGATCGAGCTGTACACGCAGACCGAAAAGTATCCGCTCGGCGTCTACGTGCTGCCAAAGCACCTCGACGAGAAGGTGGCGCGACTGCAGCTCAAGAAGCTCGGTGCGCAGCTGACTGACCTCACCGACGAGCAGGCCCGCTACATCGGTGTGGCCAGGAACGGCCCGTACAAGCCGGAGCACTACCGGTACTAGGTGCGAATGGCTGCACCGGTGCCGCGCGCCTGCTCGGACCTCGCGCAGGCGCACCGTTTCTTCCATTGCGACGGGC
>JAHEDN010000104.1 GCA_024641225.1 Burkholderiales bacterium
CCACGCGACGCGCGATCCACTGCCGCGAGCGCTTCGTCCGTATTGCAGGCAATGGCCAGTTCATTCGCATCTCTCACGGCGCCCGTGTCTCCGACGGTGCCGCACGCCGAGATCAGGAATGCTGAGCCCGCCACAAGCAAAGCGCCCAGCAGGTTAACTATAGTCGTCTTGTCCATCTTCGTCCGTTGACTGAGATCGATGCGTGCGGGCAGAACAGGTGTCATCGCGGCGAATTCCCCGCTACCGGCACTACCTTCCGGGAACTCGTGAATGCGTCATAAGGCAACGAGTCGCATTCGTCAGCGGTTGCCTGTGCATTGAACGACATCGGCTGAGTTCCCGCGATCCAGAAACCGAACGTCGGGCTCGAATGTCCACAGGACGCTGGTGGCCAGGCTTCGGCCCTCAGCACGGCAGCCCTTAGGCTGCGCACTGCAGGTCGGCATACGCCCGGTTTCGGGTTGCAACAAGTTGCCCAGCAGCCGCACCTACCGCGCCGGCCGTCGCAGGCTCTGCGAAGGGGCCTCCCCGAACGCCTGCCGGTAAAGCCCTGCGAAGCGCCCGGGGTGGCCGAAGCCGAGGCTGACGGCGACGCTGGTCACATCGTTGCCCGCCCCGGCGCTCGTGAGCCGCCGGCGCGCCGCAGCCAGCCTTCGTTCGGTGACAAACCGCATCGGCGATATGCCTCGACGCGATTCGAAGACCTTCTGCAGTGCGCGTTCTCCGACGCCGGCGACGTCGCACAAGCGACCCATGGTAATCGGCCCGTCGAGGTGAGCTTCGATCCAGGCCTCCAGGTCGGCGACGCGCGCGCTCGATACGGCATGCGCGCGGGCGACGGCGGATTCATCCAGCAGCAGTTTGGCCACCGCGGCCAGCAGGCACGCCTCGCTGCGCTGAACGGCGAGTGCGGCCGATCCGGGTCGCATGGCCTGCACGAAATCGCCGGCGGCTCCAACAAGCCGCGCACCCGCGAGCTCGGTGAGCTCGATCGCCCTGCTCCTCAGCACCAGATTGCCGCGTCTGCCAGGAGACCGCGCCGCGATCTCCTCGGACAGCTTCGCCCGGTCAAGGCAGAGTACAAACGACCTTCCCGGCGGACTGTGCCGAGTGAACTCCCAGCCCGGCGCCACGAAGGTCGCCGTCCGTCGGCCGGCGACGCGCTCGCGCCTGCCGAAGCGGTAAACGCTCCCCGGCGGCATCGTCATGTGGAGAACCGGGTCCGGCAATGCGCCACGAATGGTTTTCTCCAGAGCGACCTCACCCCAACCCACGCTCGCAATCGTCCCGATCAGCCACGAAAGTTTGAAGCCCAGCGCGCCACCACGGTGCGCGACCCGGGAATGCTCGCCATCCCTGCGCGCGACAAAGTCCCGCACCTCGTCGAGATCGTCCGAGCGAAAACTCCGCGCCCACGGCGGCGGTGGAACAGAAGGGAAGCTTGAGTTCATATCCATCGAAGAGCCGGCTCTCGCTCAGGAGCGATGAGCTGGCCGCATGCCACTGCAGTCTAGTTGCCGGAGCGTCGGCCCGGGTCGGATCGACGTTACACCCGCAGTGGCCCCGGATCGCGAGGGTGAAGGCACGAACGCGGCCAAGTCAATTGTGGAACGTCCCTAACGTCGACGCGGGTCCCGAGCACAGAGACCGACTCGCGCGCAAGCCAGATTCCGAACGGTGCCTTAGCCGAAATGGGTGCCGGTTTCCTCTCTCATCACATCTTGGACACCGTTAGCATCTTCGGCGATCTTTTGCTTCATTCGCAGTCATCGAGGACTTGAGATGCACACTCGATTTCGAAACGCATGCGCGGCCGCTGTCAGCGCGACGTTGCTCGTGACATCAATGCCGGTCACGGCGTCGGAGCGGTTTGTTGAACTGCGCTCCAGCGGCGATTACCGTTCGAGCCGACTCGGCGACGACGTCACCGACGTCGACCTGGTTCAGCAGCTTGCGGGCGCGTGTCGGTTCAACCGCACCTGGGGCTACGACCTGACCAATCGGGAACTGTGGGTCAACGGAGGCTGCGGCGCTCGCTTCAAGCTCACCGCCCGCGACGATCATGCCAGCTCCAGCGGGTCGAACGTCGGCGCCGCGGTCGCGGCGGCCGCCGCGATCGCCGGCGTCGCCATCCTGGCGAGCCGGCACCATAGCGACAATCAAAGCGCCCCGAGCGAGCCCCATTACGACTATGGGTCGAGCGGCTATCGCCCGACGCAAGGAGGCTACTACGGCGGCCCCATTCGGGGGCTGAATGGCCTGTGCCTCGACATCGCCGGCGGCGTCCGCAATGGTGCCCCGTCGATTCTCTACACCTGCAACGGCCAGACCAACCAGCGGTTTAACTGGGGGCCGAATGGCGAGCTTCGCGTCGCCGGCCTGTGCCTCGACGTGGAGGGGGCGAACCCCAATAACGGCACCCGTGCGATCGCCTGGTCGTGCAACGGGCGCAACAACCAGCGCTGGCAGCGGCGCGGCAATACGATCGTCAGCGTACTGAACGGCAAGTGCCTCGACGTCAGGGGTGGACGCGGCCAGCCGAACACCGAGGTGATTCTGTGGGACTGCAACCGCGGCGCGAATCAGCGCTGGTGGTGGTGAGGAGGATCGGGAATGAGGAAAGTCCTGTTTGGCCTGGTCTTCGCGGCGCTGGCGAGCGGCGCGCTGCACGCGCAACCCGGGCCGAGCGTGATGTCGCGCGCGTTCGACCTGATCGACACGGATCAGGACGGCTTCATATCGCTCGAGGAGTTTCACAAGGACGTTCTGCACAGCTGGCACGTCCTCGATGTCGACAGGAGCGGTTACCTGACCAAGGAGTCCGTCGAGACGATTCCGGACCACGGCAAAGGCATCTGGCGCGCGCTGTCGCGACTTGATCGGGACAAGGACGGCAAGATCTCGTTCAAGGAGGTCGTCGAGGCCAGGATGTCGTACTTCGATACGGCAGACATCGACGGGGACGAGCGCCTGTCGGTAAGTGAAACGCTGGCCTACCAGCGAAAGGTTGCACTCGAGCGCGCGCAGCGCCGTGCCGCGCGTGCACCTAAGAAGTGACCGGAGTGCTTGGCCCAATCTCTCTGCAAGTTCTCTCGGCCGGGCACGTGGCAGGTCGCCGCCGAAAGGCGAAGGCTTCCTGAAACCGAAAGCAAAGGCCAGCCGATGGAGCAATGTGACTTCGGAGTAGCGCGCGGTGGACGTTCCCGACAGCGAATCGAGACATCCTGTGTCGATGATCGTGACTGGGCTGAATCGCAGCCACCAGAAAAGCAGCGGAGGTGAAACGAAATGAAGAGCTTTTTCCTTGTTGTGGCCGGCGTGGTTGTCGGTGTCGTGGCGATGTTTCTACTGGCGCCCGTCGTCCTTGGCGTCGGCGCCGGCGTTGGCGTCGCCACCGGGCTGAAGGCGGGCGCGTGCCTGACAGTCGAGGCCGCCAAGGAGCGTGGCTTCATCACCGCAGCACAGGTCGATGAGGTCTTGCGCGCCGCCGGCAAGCAGATCGCCTCCTCCGCGGACATGAAGGAAGAGGTTGCGCTGTCCGGCGGAGACGCCGAGTGTGCGAAAGTCGTTGCCGACTTGAAGAAGGCGGCACAGAAGTAGTGCCGGCCGCCAGCCGGTCGCCCCGAGTCGAAACCTCACGCGCGGGCCAGGGCCGGGCGGGCACCGCGGCTCGGTCGAGAGGCCCTCGAAAGCCTCGAGCACTACGCGCAGTCGACCTGGCGTTTTGTGCGACTTCCTGGTGGCGCTTAGCGTGACTGCCAGAACGGAACCGCGAAGGCCTGCGCCTCTTCCTTGCCGCCGGGCCGATAGAACGAATGAATGCTGTCGGTCCTGTAATAGCGCCAGAACGCCGCTTCCAGATCCTTGTTCAGGATCTCGAAGTCGCCGCGCGCCTGCTGCTCCTCGAGGAAGGTGCGGTAGGCGTCCAGTGGCTCCGGTCCGCCCTGCTGAAAGATGATCCGGCCGCCGTACTGCTGATAGAGCGCCCGATTGATCTTCCACTGGCGGATGAAGGAGGAGGCGACCTGCTCCCTCGCCTGGGTTTCTTCCGGGTCCTGGGCGGCGCCGGAGCCCGATTCACCGAGGGCGGCGAGAAAGTTGTTCACCGAGTCGAGTTCTGAGGTCACCGTCTTGCGCTCGGCCTCCGACAGCCCCCCGGCGGCCAGCTTGCGGGCCAGTTCGTCACGGCGCGCAACCTGTCGCTTGCGATCCTCGTCCAGTGCCTCCTGTACGTGCCTGACGTAGGCCTGCTTCTCCGCCTGCGTCACCGCGATGCCCTTGTCGTCCGCGTAACGGTCCGTCAGTTTTCGGAGAACGACGTAGCGCAACTCCTCGGCATCCTGCGTGTGGACGACCGTGCCGAGCACCTTCCCTGCGACCGGGACCTTGGGGTCGCCGTACGTCTCGTGCGCGCAGCCCGGAACCATGGTCACCAGCAGACTGCAGGCCAGCAAACGGGCGGTCCGAGTATTCACGCTGTCAATCCTTCGGTGATGTGGGGCGCGGGGTCACGGTGAATGATCCGCAGGCAGGGCGGCGCTTCGGTGCCGTCACGGGCAGGGCCCCGCCGCAAAACGGTCGACATGAGCACCGCGCCAGCAACGCCAGGCGCGCCTCACTTCCTTGATTTCCCAAGTGCCGGCCGAGGTTCTTTGCAGAACGATGTCCCACCGCTCGCCTCTGATCGAATCGTCGAGGAGCCCGTCCCTGATCACCGTCACGCGAGATGCCGATGGAGCCTCGGCACCCTCATTGAGCTGGACGATGTGCTGTGCCGAGCCGGCAAACTCCCCCACGATCTTCAGCGCGATATCAAGCGGGGCATTGGCGCGCACGGCGAATGCCGACGCCTCGCGATACTCCGCGGGGGAGACGAGTTTCATGCTCGCGACCGGCAGGCCCGCCAGGGACGGCAGCGGATCGGCGGCTTCGGCGATCGACGCGATCAGCGCAGCCGCAAGAATCGTCCATCTGATTGGTGTTCCCATTTCTCGTCGACGCATTGCAGTTACCTCGTACGATCGACCCAAGAAGCCCACGTGTGCCATGGCGATCCTTCCCTCCCACAGACCTTGTGCACGAATGTCCTGGCCGCTGGTACGCCCGAGCGTCCAGGATCCGGCCTATTCAAAGGCATAGGCATGGCGACCGCTAGCCATAAACCGAATGCCTAAACAGCGCTCCGACGTGCCCCGCGAAGTCCTGCCGGCAGCGCATCGATCATCAACTCCGGAATATCCGGGCTGACGCTTGCGGGTAGTTCCTGCTTGCGGCCGGAATAGACTAACGCGCACCGGGGTCAGGCACGACCTAGCGCATGACCGTCACAGCACCCTCTTCCGACTTCCGCTTCGGTCGCTTCGAAGTGCAGCCCGCTGCCCAGCGGTTGCTCGTCGACGGCGAGCCGGCGACCCTCGGCCCGCGCGCCTTCGCCTTGCTCGTGGCGCTCGCCGAACGCGCCGGGCAATTGGTGTCGAAGGCCGAGTTGCTCGACCTGGTCTGGCCCGGCCTCGTCGTCGAGGAGAACAATCTGCAGGTCCAGGTCTCGGCCCTCCGGAAGATCCTGGGCGCTGACGCCATCGCCACCGTCCCGGGCAGGGGCTACCGCTTCACGCTGCAGCTCGATCCCGCGGGTGCGGCGCCGGCCGTTGCCGATCAGCCGAAGCTGTCGGCGCCGAGCGCGGCGGACCCACCCTCAGTCGCCGTGCTCCCGTTCGTCAACATGAGCGACGACGCAGCGAACGAGTACTTCGCCGACGGTCTCTCCGAGGAACTGCTCAACGTCCTTTCGAAGATTCGCGGCCTGCGCGTCGTCTCGCGCACGTCGGCATTCAGCTTCAAGGGCGTGAAGGCGGATATCCCGACCGTCGCGAAGAAGCTGAACGTGGCGACCATCCTCGAAGGAAGCGTGCGCAAGGCCGGCACGCGAGTGCGCGTCACGGTACAGCTGGTCCACGCGGCCACGGACTCGCACCTGTGGGCGGAGACCTACGACCGCAAGCTCGAGGACATCTTCGCCGTTCAGGACGACATTGCGCATTCCGTGGTGAAGGAGATTCGCGCCGACCTGATGGGCGGTCACGCGACCGCGCCGGCCAGCGCCGGCGTCACGGCGGAAGTGCAGGCTGCGGTCAGGGGACGCAGCACCAACGCGGAGGCATACCGGCTGCACCTGCAAGGACGGTTCTTCCTGAACTGCGACAACGAAGAGGACGTGAAGAAGGCGATCGATTTTTTCAGCCGTGCCGTGGCACTGGATCCCGAATACGCCCAGGCCTGGGCGTCGCTTTCTTTCTGCTACCTGCACCAGGGGGCCAACGCCTGGGCCCCCTCCGTGGAAGGCGGGGAACGCGCGCGGGAAGCGGCGCGGCGGGCGCTCGCAGTGGGACCTGACGTGGCGGCGAGTCATTGGGCGATGGGCGTGGTGCTCATGTACTGCGACTGGGATTGGCGGGGTGCAGAAGCGGCGGTACGTCGCGCCGTGCAGCTGGCGCCTGAGGGCATGCAACTGCTCCTCGCCGCCAGGCTCATGCAGTGCCTGGGTCAGCTGGAAGAGGCGGCAGCTTTGATCGATCAAGCGCTGGACCTCGATCCCTTGAACGTCGAGGCGCACCTCACGTCAGGCTTGCAGTTCGTCTACGCCGGGCGCCCGGCGGAAGCGGAGAGCGCGTACCGGAAGGCTCTCGACCTCAGTGCTAACCAGCGAGTGCGGATTCATTACTACCTCGGCCGGGCCTACATGCTGCAGGGACAACTCGACGATGCGTTGCGAGAGATCGAGCAGGAGGGGCACAAAGCCTTTCGCCTGCTCGGGATCGCACTCGTGCAACACGCGCGGGGCCGAGCAGCGGAGTCGGTCGAGGCATTGCGCGGGATGATTCAGAAGTATGCCGAAGGCGGCGCCTATCAGATTGCCGAGGCGTACGCGTATCGCGGCGATGTCGACCAGGCATTCGACTGGCTGGAGCGTGCATACCGGCAACGCGATGCGGGGCTCGCGTCGATCAAGATCGACCCGCTGTTGCACGGCCTGCATGCCGATCGACGCTGGCAACCGTGGCTTCAAAGGATGCGGCTCGCCGACTGACTGTCTCGGCGCCACACGGAAGCGCCGCGCAACACCCGCTCGCTCCGATGACGCTGCTGCGGCAGCCATGGCTGCCGCAGCAGGTGGGTCCCACGCCGTCGGCGTGGCCGGGCTGGCGATAGCGCCGCGATCGACTTGGCCACTGGGCTGGATTCAGAAGGTTTCAGACCACTTTAAGGCCTCCTGAAGGACTTAAGGAGGGCTCCGGGCGCACAGTGCAGCCATCGACCTGCAGCACCGATCAGGCCGTCACCTCAAGGAGCCCGACATGAGCCGCACATTCAAGTCCAGTTCGAAGTGGGTCCGCTCAGGCCTCGCCGTCGCCGCCGTCCTGTCCACGGTTCTCGTCATGGTCTCGATCGAAGGACTTGTCCAACACTACAGTCCCGGCATGCCGCTGGTCGCGACTTCGTCGATCGTTGTCGCCCAGCGTTGACCTCGCCGACCACGGTCGGGAGGAGTGTCCAATGGAGGCCAGGTACAGGTGCGGAAAGATTGCCCTTCGCACCGCGCTCATCGCTGTCGCGACTCTCGTGATGATTCTCGCGGCCAGGCCGCTCGACGTACTCGTTGAGCCCTACGGAGACGATACGCAAACGGCCGCAAGCCAGCGCTTCGATCAAGCGGCGCCGGTCGTCGGTTGCGCTTGAAAGCCGGACCGTCGCCATGGTCTCGCCTCCGCGACGGGTGCAGCTGCTCGCGCCGGCGGGCGGCAGCGAGTCACTTCGAGATGGTGATCGGGACGCCGACGTTCTCGATTTGCCCCACTGTCGTCTGAAAGAGCACGTTGAGCATCTGGAACGTTGCCCGATCCCACGGCGTGTCATTGACCGCGAAGTGCCGACCGTCGTAGTTGATGGAAGGCGGGCCGTTGCGCGGATCATCGGCGG
Organism: Burkholderiales bacterium; assembly: GCA_024641225.1. Classification (GTDB taxonomy): domain Bacteria; phylum Pseudomonadota; class Gammaproteobacteria; order Burkholderiales; family Burkholderiaceae_F; genus JADJWR01. The sequence goes on from JAHEDN010000104.1 coordinate 7,978, forward strand.
TCACCTTGATCGCCATGGTCGACCTCGGACCCTGCTCCACCTTGCCCGTACGCGGATCGGGTGAAACGTCGAACTCCGGCACCTGGCGGATTCCCTGCGCCAGGAAGCCCAGCATCTGCAGCATGCTGCGCAGTTTGATCCCGCCTTTGATCGCCAGATCGCCACCCGGCCCGCCGGCTCGGATGTCGACGTGAACGAAGCCCTTGGGGTTCTGGCGGATCCTTTCGTTGAGTTCGTAGCGCTCCGCGTCGGACATCGCCATGGGATCGTAATTG
>JAHEDN010000105.1 GCA_024641225.1 Burkholderiales bacterium
GTTTTTCTCCGGCGGCGACACGGATCTGCTGCTGCACCAGGTCGATTCCGGTCACCATCTCGGTGACCGGATGCTCGACCTGAAGCCGGGTGTTCATCTCGATGAAGAAGAATTCGCCGTTCTCGTACAGGAACTCGAAGGTGCCGGCGCCGCGGTAACCGATCCGGCGGCAGGCGTCGGCACAACGGTCGCCGATTCGCTCGACCAGTTTGCGCGGGATGCCCGGCGCGGGCGATTCCTCGATGATCTTCTGGTGCCTGCGCTGCATCGAGCAGTCGCGTTCACCGAGCCACACGGAGTTTCGGTACTGGTCGGCCAGCACCTGGATTTCGATGTGGCGCGGGTTTTCCAGAAACTTTTCCATGTAGACGGCGGGATTGCCGAACGCCACCTGCGCCTCCTGGCGGGTCAGGTTTACCGCGCCGATCAGCGCCGCTTCAGTGTTGACCACGCGCATGCCGCGGCCGCCGCCGCCCCCGGCGGCCTTGATGATCACCGGGTAACCGATCGAGCGGGCGATGCGGACAATCTCGCGCGCATCCTCCGGCAGGGCGCCCGCCGACCCCGGCACAGTCGGCACGCCAGCATCGATCATCGCCTGCTTGGCCGAGACCTTGTCGCCCATCAGCCGGATCGATTCGGGTCGCGGCCCGATGAACACGAAGCCGCTTTTCTCGACTCGTTCGGCGAAATCGGCATTCTCGGACAGGAATCCGTAGCCTGGATGGATCGCCTCTGCGTCGGTGACCTCCGCCGCACTGATGATCGCGGGGATGTTCAGGTAGCTGTCCTTCGACGGCGCCGGGCCGATGCAGACCGACTCGTCGGCGAGCTTCACGTACTTGGCGTCGGTGTCCGCCTGCGAGTGGACGACCACCGTCGTGATACCCATCTCGCGACAGGCGCGCTGGATGCGGAGCGCGATCTCCCCGCGGTTGGCGATCAGGATCTTTCCGAACATTGTTGGATGAGTCGCGGCATGCGCCGGCGCGGCCGGACCTGCCGTCGGCCTGCTAGGCGATCACGAACAGAGGCTGACCGTACTCCACCGGCTGCCCGTTCTCGACCAGGATTTCCGTGACTTCGCCGGCCACCTCGGCCTCGATCTCGTTCAGCAGCTTCATGGCCTCGATAATGCACAACGTGTCGCCCGGCTTCACCGCCTGCCCGACCTCGATGAAGGCTTTAGCGCCCGGGCTGGGCGAACGGTAGAACGTGCCAACCATGGGCGACTTGACGAAGTTTCCCTTCATCGGTTCCGGCGCAGGCTCGACAACCGCGGGTCCCGCGGGCGGTACTGTCGGCGCCGGTGCCGCCGTCCCGGTGAATACCGTCTGGACGGGCTGTGATGTTGGCGCAGCGGCGACAACCGTCGGTGCCTGTTTGACGATCCGCACCTTGTCTTCGCCTTCCGTAACCTCGATCTCAGCGATCCCAGACTCGGCGACGAGGTCGATAAGCGTCTTCAGCTTGCGCAAGTCCATGGATCCTCCTGCTGCGCCGCAGCGGCCGCGCCGGCCAGCTCAGTCCTGGTCGGAATCGAGGGCATATTGCAGCGCACAGCGATAACCAGCCGGGCCCAGACCCGTAATCACGCCCACCGCCAAGTCCGCCAGATAGGACCGATGCCGAAAACTCTCTCGACGGTGCACATTCGACAGGTGAACCTCGATGAACGGAATGGCTACCGCAGCGAGGGCATCGCGCAATCCGATGCTGGTGTGAGTGAGGGCCCCTGCATTGATGATGATGAAGTCGACGCCGTCCGTGCGGGCAGCCTGGACGCGATCGACAAGCGCGCCCTCGTGATTGCTCTGAAAAAACGAGACCCTGGCCGCGCGGGCCGCGGCGTCAGCCGTCAGGCTGCGCTCGATGTCCGGCAGTGACGTCGAGCCGTAGATCTGAGGCTCGCGAGCGCCCAACAGATTCAGGTTCGGACCGTTGAGGACGAGAATGCATTTCGCCATCGTGGTGTCGTCTTTGAGCGGAAAAAGCCGGCGATCGATGAAAATGAGGGCAGATTGTGTTCTTTTCGCAGTACCGTGTCCAGTAAGTCCATCTAGCCCGCGGCCAGCGCTTGATCGAGCCATCGGCGCAGCTGTTCCGGCTTGATCTGGCCAAGGTGCCGCTCGCGCACACGGCCGTCCGAACCGACCAGCACCGTATAGGGCAACGCGCCGCTGTCGTTGCCGAGCGCGCGGTTCAGCTGGCTGCCGCCAGCCCCCGCCGCCAGTAGCGGCAAGCTGATGCGGTACTTGTCGCGAAACTCGGCAATCTTTCCGGCACTGTCGATGCCGATGCCGATCACCTCGACGCCGCGGCCCAGGTACTCGTTCCTCACTTGTTGCAGCGCCGGCATTTCTTCCACGCATGGCGGACACCAGGTTGCCCAGAAATTCACCACGAGTGGCCGCCCTCGCCATTGCGCAAGCGGCTGTGACCGACCGTCGGGGTCCGGGAAGGTCGCGGCGAACAGCGCGGCTGTCGAGACAACGGCCGGCCGGGACGGCTCTGTGCGCCACCAGTTGATGGCCACGCCGACGCCCGCGGCCACTGCACCCGTGGCCAGCATGATCAGCGACGCGCGTCGGTTCATTCGGTTGTGTCCGCCGCTGACAGCAGCGTGCGCAGCGCCGTGAGGCTTGCGCGGCCAGACCTTTCGGTTGGCGACAGGGAGACATCGCTTGAACGGAATCGCGAGGCGATCCGCTCCGCGTTCGTTGGCAGCACGCTGAGCACCGCGTCGGGCGCATGCGTTTCTGTCCCGAGCAGCCGGCGTGGCAACTGGACGTAAATGGACTCGAGCGCGCCTGCAGGCTCGTGCGCTTCTTCGACCGTGAAGCGCACGCCCTCGTTGAGCAGGAAGATCTCGACATCCTTGGCGCTGTCGGTGAACAGGTGCAGGTGGATGTTGGAGTGCTCCGTCGCGGTCCCATTGAGGATCGCGCCGACCAGATGGGGGTTGAACTGCGCGAAATACTCCATCGCTTTCAGGGCCATTCCACGCAATCGGCGGAGTAGCGCGGCATGTCGGTCGCCGCCGAAAGTGCGCAGGTAGCGCCGCAGTTCCGACTCGACCAGGTCGTTTTCGGGAAGCCGACGCTTCGTCGCCCCGGCCTCCCCGATAACGAGCTGCGCGGCCTTGCGCTTGGCTGTCGCGTAATCGCAGCCATCCTCGGCGATCAAACGTGCGGCGGTCGCTGCCAGTTCGAGCGTCAGGTCTTCATGGCTTGCCGATGCTGGCACGGGTCGGGTCATGTTCCGAGTCTAATCAACGCACGCCCTTAAACTGACGATCCTTCAATTGGTAGAAGCACACTTTGCACCTTCACATCCTGGGCATCTGCGGCACGTTCATGGGTGGCGTGGCCCAGTTAGCGCTCGCGGCGGGCCATCGCGTCACCGGCTGCGACGTCAACGTTTATCCGCCGATGAGCGACTTGCTGCGGTCGGCCGGGATCGAGGTCATCGAGGGCTTCGACGCGGGTCAGACCACGATAGGACCTGATCTCTATGTGATCGGCAACGTGGTCACGCGCGGCAACCGGCTGATGGAAGCGATCCTAGAGGCCGGCGTGCGGTTCATTTCCGGACCGCAGTGGGTCGGAGAGAACCTGCTGCGAGGCCGTTGGGTGCTGGCGGTGGCGGGTACGCACGGCAAGACAACCGTTTCGGCGATGCTCGCGGCGGTGCTCGAGCACGCGGAACTGGAGCCCGGCTTCCTAATTGGCGGGATACCGGCCGACTTCGGCGTCTCGGCGCGGCCGGGCGCATCGCGGTTCTTCGTCATCGAAGCCGACGAGTACGACACCGCCTTCTTCGACAAGCGCAGCAAGTTCGTGCACTACTTTCCGCGCACCGCGGTACTGAACAACCTCGAATACGACCACGCTGACATCTTTGCGGACCTGGCGGCGATCGAGACCCAGTTTCATCACCTCGTGCGCGGCGTGCCCGGCCGCGGCCGCCTGATCGTGAACGGCGCCGATGCCGCTCTGGAGCGGGTACTTGCGCGGGGCTGCTGGTCTGAGAAAGAGGCTTTCGACGTCGGTGACGGCTGGCACGCCAAAGCGGTCGAAGAGGGCGCCGGACATGCCTTCGATGTCGCCTTCGGAGCCGAGCGCCTTGGCCGCCTGCACCTGCCCTTGGCGGGCGGCCACAACCGCAGCAATGCGCTGGCGGCGATTGCCGCCGCACGCCACGCTGGCGTCGCACCATCCGTGGCGATCGAGGCGCTGCAGCGTTTCGGAGGGGTGAGGCGGCGGCTCGAAGTGCGGGGCGTCGCGGGCGGTGTAACCGTCTACGATGATTTCGCACACCACCCGACGGCGATCGAGGCGACAGTTTCCGGTCTGCGCCGCCGGGTCGGCGCGGAGCGCATCCTCGCGGTGCTCGAGCCGCGCTCGAACACGATGAAGCTGGGTACGATGGCCGCCCGTTTGCCCGACAGCCTGCGGGCAGCCGATCTCGCTTTCGTTTTCGGTTCTCGAAGCGGCAAGAATGCGCTCGGCTGGGAACTGCCACAGGCACTCGCACCGATGGGCGCTCGGGCGCAGGGTTTCGACGATCTCGATGCGCTGGTGCTCGCGGTCACAACGGCGGCCCGCCCGGGCGATCACGTGCTGGTGATGAGCAACGGCGGCTTTGGCGGTGTGCACGACAGGCTGCTGTCGGGGTTGGTCGGGCGAATGCCGCGGGAGCACGCGGCGTGATCATCTATCTGCACGGTTTCCGCTCATCACCGCAGTCCGTGAAGGCGCAGCTGATCCGAGCCGCGCTCGAAAGGCGAGGGCGCAGCGACGATCTTCTGTGTCCGCAGCTCCCCGTCTCGCCCCGGGCGGCGGCGCAGATGATCGAAGCTGCTGCGCGGCTGGAGGACCCGCAGCAGCTGTCACTGATCGGCTCGTCGCTCGGCGGTTACTACGCCACCTGGCTTGCCGAGCGCACCGGCTGCCGCGCGGCGCTGCTGAATCCGGCAATCACGCCATACGAGGATCTGCGTTCGCAGATCGGCACGCAACCGGTGTTCTTCTCCGCCAGCACGATCGAGGTCAGGCCGGAGCACATGGAGGAGCTTCGCGCGCTCGATACGCCTTCGATCACGCGGCCCGAGCGGTACTTCCTGCTCGCCGCAACCGGCGACGAGGTGATCGACTGGCGAACCATGACGGCCAAGTACGCGGGCTGCAGGCAGCGGATCATCAAGGGTTCTGACCATCAGATCAGCGACTTCGCCGACCACCTTGGCGAAGTGCTGGCCTTTTGCGGCATCTGATCAGACCGGGCAGGGACAGCACGACATGCGCCTGAGAGGGAAGGTATCGATCATCACCGGCGGCGCGCAGGGTATCGGCCTGGCCACCGCACGCAAGTTCGCGGCCGAGGGTGCGATCGTGGCGATCGCCGATGTGAAGCCCGGACCGGTCGAAGCGGCGGTGCAGGGAATGCGCCGCGCGAGTGCGACCGCCGAGGGGTTCGTTGTCGATGTGACGCGGCGCGACCAGGTCGACGCAATGGTTGAACAGCTGAAGTCGCGCTTTGGCCGTATTGACGTGCTGGTCAACAATGCTGGCATCACGCTCGACGCGCGGCTGCAGAAGATGACCGATGCCCAGTTCGACGCGGTGATTGCGGTCAATCTGAAGGGCACCTACAACTGCGCGCAGGCGGTGGTGGACACGATGGTCGAGCAGGGTGAGGGCGTGATCCTGAATGCGTCGAGTGTGGTCGGGATCTACGGCAACTACGGACAGAGCAACTACGCGGCGGGCAAATTCGGCGTGATCGGATTCGCCAAGACCTGGGCGCGTGAACTCGGACCGAAGGGCATCCGCTGCAACGCGGTCTGTCCCGGATTCATCGCCACGCCGATCCTGAAGACCATTCCGGACAAGGTGATGGCCCAGATGACCGAGCGCGTGCCGATGAAACGGCGCGGACGGCCCGAGGAAGTCGCCGACGTCTACGCGTACCTGGCCTCGGACGAGGCCAGCTACATCAACGGCGCGGTGATCGAGGTCGCCGGGGGTCTGACGGTCTGATGCCGGCTGCGAATACCACGCTGCCGGCGTCGGGTCAGCGCGTGCAGGCCACCCTCGATGCGCTCGGCATCAACAGCCGGGTGATCGAACTGACCGTAGCGGCCCGTACGTCGCAGCAGGCTGCCGACGCGCTCGGCGTCCAGGTCGGGTGCATCGCCAAGTCGCTTGTCTTCCGTGCCAGCCGATCGTCGCGAGCCGTGCTGGTGATCGCCGCCGGTGATCGGCGTATCGACGAAGAACGGGTTGGCGAAGTGCTGGGCGAGCCGATCGAGCGTGCGGCACCGGAGTTCGTGCGCGAACATAGCGGCTTTGCGATCGGTGGCGTGGCGCCGGTCGGTCATCCGGCCCCGCTGGTGACGTTCATCGACTCGTCGCTGCGCCGCTTCGAGACCGTGTGGGCTGCGGGAGGCACGCCGCACCACGTCTTCCCCATCGCGCCGGCCGATCTCGTGATCGCCAGCGGCGGTCGCGAGATCGACATCGTCTGATGGAAGCGAGCTTCGTATCCGCGGTCGTTCTGCTGCTGATCGTCTGCGATCCGGTCGGCAACATACCGATCTTCGTCAGCGCGCTGCAGGACGTGCCGCGGGAGCGTCGGCTCGCGATCATCCTGCGCGAATGTCTGATCGCCTTCGGGGTGCTGGTGGCCTTCGTGTTCGTCGGCGGTCCGTTCCTGCGTCTGCTGGGTCTGTCGGAGCTGAGCCTGCAGATCGGCGGCGCCGTCGTGCTGATGCTGGTTGCTCTGCGCATGGTGTTCCCGACCCCCGAAGGGGTCTTTGGACAGACGCCGGGCGGCGAACCGTTCATCGTGCCGCTGGCGGTGCCTGCGCTGGCAGGTCCCTCGGCGCTGGCCACCGTGCTGCTGCTCGTGGCGCGCGATCCGGCGCGCATCCCGCAGTGGGTGGCTGCGATCGGGGTCGTGATGGCGATCAGTGCGCTCGTGCTCGCCTTCTCCGAGCGGATCATGCGGCTGCTCGGCGAGCGCGTGACGCTGGCGTTCGAGCGGCTGCTCGGCCTCGTGCTTGCCGCGATTGCGGTCGAGCTGATGCTGCGCGGGATCAAGACTTTTATCGCCAGCCTGTAGCGGACGTATCGCGTGCACCTGCTTTTCGACGACGATGGCAGCTTCAAGGCGGGAACCGTGCTCGCCTCAACGGACTCGTCCTACCAGGTGGAGACTGCCAGCGGCAAGCGCACCAAGGTGCGCGCTTCGCATGTGCTGTTGCGTTTCGAGAGGCCGGCCCCTGCTGCGCTGCTGCAGCAGGCGACCATTGACGCCGAGGTGATCGACATTGATTTTCTCTGGGAGTGCGCGCCGCAGCAGGAGTTCGGCTTCGACGAGATGGCGCGCGAGTATTACGGGCATGCTCCGTCGGCGGTCGAGGCCGCCGCGATTCTGCTCCGCCTGCATGGCGCACCGGTGTACTTCCATCGCAAGGGCCGCGGACGCTTCCGTCCCGCGCCGCCGGAGATCCTCCGGCAGGCACTTGCCACGGTCGAGCGCCGGCGCCGGCAGGAAGAGCACAAGCAGCGGCTTGTTGAGATGCTCAAGGAGGGCGAACTGCCGCCAGAGATCGCCGCGCTCGGCGCGGCCTTGCTGGTGAGGCCCGACAGGAACAGCATCGAATACAAAGCCGTCGAGCAGGCGGCCAGCGAACTGCATCTGACTCCGCTGCGCCTTCTCCTTGCGCGCGGTGCGATCGCCTCGCCGTACCGCTGGCATCTCGACAGCTTCCTCGCGGCCACCTTTCCGCACGGTGTCGGCTTTTCGGCCGGCCTGCCGCAGCCCCGATTTGCCAGTGACGAACTGACGCTGGCGCCGGTGGCGGCGTTTTCAATCGACGATTCGGCCACGACCGAGATCGACGATGCGTTTTCGGTGCAGTTCCTCGAAGATCGCGTTCGGGTTGGCATCCATATCGCCGCACCGGCGACGGCGATCGGTCGTGGCGATGCACTGGACCTGGTCGCGCGTGGCCGGATGTCGACGGTCTACGCCCCCGGTATGAAAATCACCATGCTGCCCGAGCGATGGATCACCCGGTTCTCGCTAGCCGCCGGCCACGCGCTGCCGGCGCTGTCGCTGTACATCGATGTCGACCATGACAGCTTCCGTCCGCTCGGTTTCGACACCCGGCTCGAGCGG
>JAHEDN010000106.1:0-6891 GCA_024641225.1 Burkholderiales bacterium
CGTGCGCACGTCGGGCGTTCACGGCCGCGGCGTCTACGCCGGCCGCAACCTGAAGAAGGGCGAGCGGATCATCGAGTACAAGGGAGAGGTGATCAGCTGGCGCGAAGCGGACCGCCGGCCGCCGTCGGATCCGGACGACCCGAATCACACTTTTTTCTTCTCGCTCGGGGACGGCAGGCGCGTGATCGACGCCAACGTCGACGGCAACGCCGCGCGCTGGATCAACCATTCCTGCGCTCCGAACTGCGAGACCGAGGAAGACGATGACCGAGTGTTCATCGAGGCGCTGCGCAGCATCAGGGCCGGCGAGGAACTGTTCTACGACTACGGTCTCGTCATCGACGAGCGGATCACGCCGACACTGAAGAAGCAGTACCGCTGCATGTGCGGTGCCAGGGACTGCCGCGGCACGATGCTGGCGCTGCGCAAGCGCAAGAAGAAGTAGGAGGAGCGAAATGCGGGCCTCGATGTACGAGTTCAGCGTGCCGGTGTTCGTCAAGACGCTCGGCAATCTTTCGGCGATCCTCGGCAAGGGAGCCGAATACGCCGAACAGAAGAAGTTCGACGCCGCGGTGCTGCTCGCAATGCGGCTGGCGCCGGACATGTTCCCGCTGACGATGCAGGTGCGCATCGCCTGCGACTTCGCCAAGGGAGCGGCGGCGCGGCTGGCCGGCGAGGAGCCGCCGAAATGGGACGACAGTGAGGCCACGATTGCCGACCTGCAGTCGCGCATCGCGCGCACGATCGACTTCGTCCAGGGGTTCGACCCCGCGCGCTTCGACGGGGCCGAGGAGCGGAGAGTCACGATCACGATCCGCGGCGAACCCGTCGAATACGTCGGCCTCGCGTATCTGGCGCACGTGGCACTGCCCAACTTCTTCTTCCACTCCACCACCGCGTACGACATCCTGCGTCACGCAGGTGTCGCGCTGGGCAAGCGGGACTTCATCGGCAAGGTCTGAAGCGGGCGGTCGAGCGGGCCGCCATGTGGTGCGGCAGCCTTCCGGGACAACGCTGCGGGTTGGCGAGCCGCAGGCGATCGGCAGACTCCGGCGTGAGATCATTTCTGCGCGCCGCGGCATGCTCGATACGATTCGCGTTGGCCGAGGTCGAGTCGCCTGCGCGGCCGGCGTCGGCAGTCTTCCTTGCGTCTTGAGTGCCGTGGCGGTCGACGCCCACGCCGGATCAGGGGGTTCATTCGATGTCATTGCTTCCGCCGCGGGTTACGGTTCGTGAAGTCGGTCTGCGTGACGGGCTGCAAAGCATCGTCACCATCGTGCCGACCGAGCGCAAGTGCGAGTGGGTGCGGGAGGCGCACGCGGCCGGCCAGCGCGAGATCGAGGTTGGCTCGTTCGTGCCGGCGCGGCTGCTGCCACAGCTCGCCGATACCGCCGCCGTCCTGGCGTATGCGAAGACGCTGCCGGGGTTGTTCGCCTCGGTGCTGGTGCCCAATCTCAAGGGTGCCGAACGTGCGCTCGAATGCGCGGCCGACCTGATGGTCTTCCCGCTGTCGGCAAGTCACGCGCACAGCCTCGCGAACCTGCGCAAGACGCCGGATGAGGCGGTGGCGGAGCTCGGACGCATCCGCGCCGCGCGAGATGCGGCTGGTTCGAAGACAATCATCGAGGGCGGCGTCGGCACCGCATTCGGCTGCACGATCCAGGGCGACGTCGATCCGGCCGAGGTGCTGCGGCTGATGCAGGCTCTGCTCGACGCCGGCGCCGACCGTGTCAGCCTCGCGGACACGGTCGGCTACGCCAGCCCCGCGCAGGTGCACAGCCTTTTCGAGCGGGCGCTGCGCATTGCCGGTGACCGCTTCTGCTGCGGCCACTTTCACGATACGCGTGGCCTGGCACTGGCCAATGTCTACGCTGCACTCGAACTCGGCGTAGCACGCTTCGACGCATCGTTGGCCGGCATAGGCGGCTGCCCGCACGCGCCTGGCGCGAGTGGCAATGCGGCAACCGAGGACCTGGCCTTCATGCTCGCGAGCATGGGTATCGAGACCGGCATCGACCTGCCGAAGCTGCTGGCCCTGCGCGGCAAGGTCGCCGGCTGGCTGGCGGGCGAGCAGACGCACGGCGCGCTGTGGCGAGCGGGACTGCCGAAGACTTTCGGCGCCTTGCGCACCGCACAGGTTGCCATTGCAGCGTCTTGAGCGAGAAACCGATGAGCACGGACAAGATCGCGCCCGCAAGTGACATGCCGCTGCCGCTGGCCGGCGTACGGGTGGTCGAATTCACGCACATGGTGATGGGCCCGACCTGCGGCATGGTGCTCGCCGACCTCGGCGCCGAGGTCATCAAGGTCGAGCCGGTCGAAGGCGATCGAACGCGCAGCCTCCTCGGCGCCGGCGCGGGATTCTTTCCGATGTTCAACCGCAACAAGAAGAGCATCGCCCTCGACCTGCGCGCTGGCGACGGCCTCGAAGTCGCGCGCAAGCTGGTCGCGACCGCAGACGTCGTCGCCGAGAACTTCAAGCCCGGCGTGATGACGAAGTACGGCCTCGACTACGCGGCGCTGAAGGAAACCAACCCGCGGCTGATCTACGTGAGTCACAAGGGCTTCCTGCCCGGTCCGTATGAACACCGCACCGCGCTCGACGAAGTGGTGCAGATGATGGGGGGCCTCGCCTACATGACCGGTCGCCCGGGTGATCCGCTGCGCGTCGGCAGTTCCGTCAACGACATCATGGGCGGCATGTTCGGTGCCATCGGCGCCATGGCGGCGCTGATGCAGCGCGCGGTCACCGGCCGCGGCCAGGAGGTCCAGTCGGCGCTGTTCGAGAACAACGTGTTCCTGGTCGGCCAGCACATGCTGCAATTCGCGCTGACCGGCGAGCCACCGGCGCCGATGCCCGATCGCATCTCGTCGTGGGCCGTCTACGACGTGTTCACGGTCCGCGACGGCGGGCAGATCTTCCTCGCCGCGGTCAGCGATTCGCAGTGGATGACGATGTGCGATGCGTTCGGCTTCGATGACCTGAAGGCCGATCCGCAGCTGGCGACCAACAACCAGCGTGTGCGTCAGCGGTCGAGGCTGCTTCCCGAACTGCGGCAGCGCTTCGCCCGCTACAGCGCGGCCGAGCTGGCGGCGACGTTCGAGCAGAACGGCCTGCCCTTTGCGCCGATCGCCCGACCCGAAGACCTGTTCGACGATCCGCATCTGCGCGCCACCGGCGGGCTCGCGGATATCCGCATCCCCGACGGCGAACATGCCGGCGACGTCACGCAGACGACGCTGCTTCCGGTCGCGCTCGACGGCAGGCGGCTCGGCGTTCGGCTGCAGCCGCCGACCAAAGGCCAGCACTCCGATGAACTGCTGGCCGAACTCGGTTATGGTCCGCCGCAGATCGAGGCGCTGCGCGCCGGCGGCTCGGTGGCCTGATTCAACTCTCAACCACAACGAGGAGACACGCATGAACATGACGATCAAGGCCGGCATCGCCGCGCTCGCGGCAGCCTTCGCGGTCAGCGCACTTGCCGCCGATTACACGATGCGGCTGAGCCACCAGTTCCCGCCGACGCATCATTCGGCCAAGAACATGGAGCAGTTCGCCGCCGACGTGAAGGCCAATACCAACGGCAGGGTCGAGGTGCAGGTCTTCGGCGCCGCGCAGCTGTTCAAGCCGAACCAGCACCACGCCGCGGTGGCCGGCGGCAAGATCGAATCGGCGGTCGTGCTGAGCTTCCAGTGGGGCGGCACGATCCCGGAGATGAACGTCACCATCATCCCGTACCTGATGTCCACCGCCGAGAAGATGAAGAAGTTCCCCGGCTCGGAGGCGGCGAAGCTGCTCGACGCGAAAATGGAAGCCAAGGGCGTGAAGAACATCGCCTGGATGGTCGACGCCAACGACGGCATCTTCACCTCGAACAAGGCGCCACTGATCAAGCCGGAGGACTTCAAGGGCGTGAAGATCCGCGGCCTGTCCAAGCTGTTCGACACCGGGCTCGTTGCCGCTGGGGCCTCGCCCTCGGCGATGCCGGGCTCCGAGGTGTATCAGGCGTTGCAGACCGGCGTCATCGACGCCGCAATCACCGGGGTCGAGGCGGCCTTCAGCCGGCGCTACTACGAGGTGCAGAAATACGGCGTGGCCTCGCCGATCCTGCTCGCCTACGACAATCTGATCGTCGATCCGGCGTGGTGGAACAAGTTGCCGGCCGACGTGAAGAAGGGCATCGAGGCCGCGGCGAGGAAGGCGGAGGAACGCGTGCTGCCGACGACCGACGACATTCCGGAAGGCGACATCAAGGCGCTGCGTGACAAGGGTATGAACGTCACGGTGCTGTCAAAGGCGCAGCAGAAGGCGGTCGCCGACGTCATGCAGCCGGCCGTGATCAAAGAGTTCAACGAGTCGAGCCCGGATGCCGCCAGGCTGATCGAGATGATCCGCAAGCTGTGATCGGCGCAGGCGGCGGCCCGGCCCGGCGCCGGCGCGGAGTGAAGGCACGCGCGGCCGCGCGTCCGGCGGGGCGGCTTCGATGAGCGAAGCTGCCGACAGCGCCGCGGCCGAGCCACGCCTCGTGCAATTCCTTGGCCGCTGTATCAGCGTCGTCAACGCGGCGGCGATGGCGGTTTCGGCCGCCAGTACGCTGATTTCGCTCGTGCTGATCGGCTGGTCGGTGGCGATGCGCTATCTGTTCAACCGGCCGCCGGTGTGGGTCGACGAGGTGGTCGGTTTCATGTTGGTCGGCATCGTGATGCTGGCCGCGGCCGACGTGCTTCGCCGTGGCGAGCACATCGGTGTCGATCTGTTCACGGCCAATCTCCGTGGGCGCGCCAGGCTGTGGGCGCAGGCGTGGTCGTCGCTTTCGGTCCTTGCGGTGGCGCTGATCCTGATCGTCAACGGCTGGCAGACGGCGATGTTCTCGCGGATGCTCGGCATCGTCAGCGAGGGGCATCTGGAACTGCCGGTCTACCTGCTGATGCTGCTGCTTCCGCTCGGTGGCCTGCTGATGCTGCTGACGGCCGTCGAGGCGCTCGTCCGTCTGGCCACCGGCGCTCCGTCGCTGGCCCCGCCGGCGCACGGCGCGGAGCCGGCCGAGTGACGATCGCGCTGATCTTCATCGGCCTCGTGCTGCTGCTGTTTACCGGCCTGCCGATCTTCGCCGGATTGTCGTTGTTCGGCGCCGGGTTGCTCCTGATCACACAGGGGCAGTTGGGCTCGGTCACCGAGGTCATCTTCGGCGAGATCAATCGCTACCTGCTGGTGGCGATCCCGCTGTTCGCGTTCATGGCGCACGTCATGATCCGCGGCCGCATCGTCGACGACCTGTACAACACGGCCTACACGCTGACGCGACATCTGCCCGGCGGACTGGGCATCGCAACGATCGCCGCCTGCACGGTCTTTGCGGCAATCTCGGGTTCGAGCGTGGCAACCGCGCTGACCATCGGTGCCGTTGCCATCCCGCAGATGATCCGCTACGGCTACGACCCTCGCGTTGCGTACGGGTTGGTCGCCGCAGGCGGCACGCTGGGCATCCTGATCCCGCCGTCCGGCCCGATGGTCCTGTACGGCGTGACCACCGACACTTCGATCGGCGGGCTGTTCATGGCCGGCCTGATGCCCGGCCTGATGCTGGCAGCGATCTTCGTCGCCTGGAGCATGGTGTCGACCGCGTTCGCTCACCGCCACATCCGGCGCGAGCCGCGCGCCGGCCTGCGCGAAGCCGCGCTGGCGATTCGCCGCTCGCTGTGGGCCATTTCACTGCCGGTGTGCGTGCTCGGCGGTATGTACGCCGGCATCTTCACCGCGACCGAGGCCGCCGCCGTCGGCGCGGCTCTGGCGTTGTTCGTCGCCTGCGTGATCTACCGCACCGTCGGACTGAGGGGCATCTGGGCGTCGGCGATCGACTCGAGCAAGACCTCGGCGATGCTGTTCATGATCCTTGCCGGCGCATCGGTGTTCGGCTTCGTCCTGACGAAGATGCGCATCCCGCAGCAGGTCGTCGAATCGGTGGTCGCGGCCGACATCGGCGTCATGGGCTTCCTGGTCACCATGATGGCGCTGATCTTCATCCTCGGCATGTTCCTGGAATCGATCGCGATCATCCTGATCACCACGCCGGTGATCCTGCCGGTCATGCTGCACCTGGACATCAACCCGATCTGGTACGGCGTGCTGCTGGTCATCAACCTCGAGCTGGCCATGATCACGCCGCCGGTCGGCATGAACCTGTTCACCATCAAGGCGATCACCCGGGCGCCCCTGGGCGAGATCGTTCGAGGTTCGCTGCCCTATGTGCTGCTGATGATCCTCGGCATGGCGCTGGTCATGGTCTGGCCACAGATCGCGCTGTGGTTGCCCGGCACGATGCTGAACCTGCGCTGAGTCCTGCGCAGGGCCGCCTTTTCAGCGCACGAACGACAGGGCCGAGAACGGCCGTCGGAACTCGACAATCTCGTTCGCCAGCGCCGCGGCCGCCGCATCGCTCGCGAGCGCGCGCGCGATGAAGTCTGCGATCTGCGGCATGTGCTCGATCGTCATGCCCCAGCGCACGATCTCCGGCGTACCGAGGCGAAGCCCATTCATGTCGCCGTCGACCTGCGCGATCGGCAGGCCGATGCCGCTCGCCAGGATGTTGGCGCGGCGCAGCCTCTTTGCCGCCGCCTGGCCGCCACCGTAACGCGCTGCTTCGACCGCAAACTGATGCGACGCCGTCGCGCCGCGGTCGGCGGCGAACACCGGCAGTCCCTCCTCGTGCAGCGCATGTGCCATCGCGCGCGCCGCCGAGACCATGGCGGCCGCGTACGCCGCACCGTGCACTTTCCAGTCGAGCAGCGCCACCGCCAGCGACGCCGACTTCGCCGCGTCGAAGTTGGCGGTCAAGCCGGGAAATGCGATCGCATCGAGCCGTCGTGCAATGTCCGGCTCGTTGGTCAGCA
>JAHEDN010000106.1:6901-8072 GCA_024641225.1 Burkholderiales bacterium
GAGGCTCTTGTAGGTGCTCATCGTCAGCACGTGCGCGCCGTCGGCGAGCGGGTTCGGCCAGGCGCCACCGGCGATCAGCCCGGCCAGGTGCGCGCCGTCGAACAGCAGCGTCGCGCCGACCTCGTCGGCGATCGCGCGCAGTTTGCGCACTGGATGGGCGAACAGATTGAGGCTGCCGCCGATCGTGATCAGCCTCGGCCGCAGCTGTCGCGCCATCGTGCGCAGCGCTTCGGCGTCCACTGTGTAGTTCGTGACATCGACCGGCGCGGCGTGGATGCGCAACCCGAACAGCCCGGCCGCGCCAGCCGCGTGATGGGTGACGTGGCCGCCGATCGACGCCGGTGGCGCGATGATCGCGTCCCCGGGCGCGCAGGTAGCCATGAACGCGTACAGGTTGGCCATCGAGCCCGCAGCGACGCGGATCTCGACGTACTTCGCGGCGAAGATCTCGGCGGCGAGCTCGGCGGCGATTACCTCGATCCGCTCGACCGCCTCCAGGCCCATTTCGTACTTGTCGCCCGGATAGCCGAGCGAAGGCCGCGAGCCGAGCCCCGCCGAAAGCATTCTTTCGGCACGTGGGTTCATCGCGTTGCCGGCCGGGTTCAGGTTGATGCAGTCGTGCTCGTGGATGGCGCGGTTGACCTCGACCAGCCGGTCGACTTCATCTCCGAGAGCCTCGACGTCGCTCGCCGCCACCTGCTCGGCGACCGTCTGCACCAGGGCCTCGCAGGCGGGCGGCACCCAAGGGCGGCGGATCAATGCGGGCATCGATACCTCTGCGGCGTCAGCGATCGATCGGCTCGATGCGCAGCAGATCGAGCGAGAACGGGCCGCGGCCGTCAAAGTGATCCGCCTTGGTGATCATCACGCCGATGCCGATGACGTCGGCAAATCGGAGCGGCGGCGCATCAGGCACCGGCCGGCCGCGGAACGTCGCCGCAAACTGTGGCCAGCGCAGTTCGGCCTGCGTGACTTCGCCGGCGCGGGTATCGAACACCGCGTAGTAGCCGAACCACTGCTCGCGTCCCGTCGCCGGGTCGCGCGTGTAGACACGCAACCGGTAGCGGTTGCCGTCGCCCCGTGCCTGCACCACGAAACCGGCCGGCTCGCTGGTGGCGATGCCCTTGTCGAGCGATCGGCGCATCGACGCAAAGCCGCCGTTGTTGGCCAG
>JAHEDN010000439.1 GCA_024641225.1 Burkholderiales bacterium
GAAGTAGGCCGGTACCGTGATGACGGCGCCGAACAGCTCGTCGTCGAAGGTGTCCTCGGCGCGCTGCCGCAGCGCGGCCAGGATTTCCGCCGACACCTCGACCGGCGATTTCTCGCCCTCGCGCGTGCTCACCGCCAACATGCCGGGTCGGTCGACAAAGCGGTAAGGCAAGCGGCCGTGGCCGGCCACATCGGCCAGCGTGCGGCCCATGAAACGCTTGACCGAAACGAGAACGTTCTCGGGATCCTCGGCCTGAGCGTCTCGCGCTGCGTGGCCAATGGCCCGGCGCCCTGCGCCGAGGTAGTGCACCGCAGAGGGCAACAGCACCCGGCCCTGATCGTCGGGCAGGCACTCGGCGACGCCGTGTCGGACCGCGGCCACCAGCGAGTGCGTGGTGCCCAGGTCGATCCCGACGGCGATGCGTCGCTGGTGCGGGTCCGCCGCTTGGCCGGGTTCGGAAATCTGGAGAAGAGCCATGAGAATCAGAGTTCGGATTCGAGGGCATCGAGACGACGCTCGAGGTCCTGGCGGAAACGTGCGACGAACATCAGCGCACGCACTTGCTGCGCCGCCGACCGCGCGTCGCCGACGTCGTCGAGCGTCACCGCAAGCGTTTCGAAGAGTTCACGCTCGTGACGGCGGACGTCGGCATCCAGCGCCTCGACGGCACTCAGATCGCTGGCGTCGTCCAGCGCTTCCCGCCACGCCATCTGCTGCATCAGAAACGCAGCTGGCATCGCGGTGTTGTTCTCGGCGTTCAGCGGCTCGCCACGCAATTCGCACAGGTACGCCGCGCGCCGAAGCGGCTCCTTCAGGCGCTGGTAGGCCTCGTTGACGCGCACGGCCCACTGCATCGCCAGGCGCTGGGCCGCAGCGCCTTCGGTGGCAAAGCGGTCGGGGTGCACTTCGCGCTGCAACGCCCGCCACTGCGTGTCCAGTGAAGCGCGTTCCAGCGCAAAACGCTGCGGTAAACCGAACAGCGTGAAGTCGTCATCGTCCAACTTCATGGCATGACCCGATACACGACGGACAGGGTCGGGCAGCGGTCGCGCATGCCGCGCAGCGCGACAACCTCGGGGTGGTCGGGCAGATGCGGGCGAATCTGGATCGTTCCGAACAACATCAGACGCGGAACGACTCTCCGCAGCCGCAGCGATCCTTCTCGCGGGGGTTGTGGAACTTGAAACCCTCGTTCAGACCCTCGCGCACGAAGTCCAACTCGGTGCCATCCAGGTACGGCAGGCTCTTGGGGTCGATCAGCACCTTGACGCCATGACCCTCGAAGATCACGTCTTCGGGTGCGACCTCATCGGCGTACTCCAGCTTGTAGGCCAGACCCGAACAACCGGTGGTCTTGACGCCCAGCCGTACGCCGACACCCTTGCCGCGCCGGCTGATGTAGCGCGACACATGGCGCGCTGCGGCCTCCGTCAACGTGACTGCCATGACCTCACTGCGCCCCGTGCTTGGACTTGTAATCCTGGACCGCCGCCTTGATGGCATCCTCGGCCAGGATCGAGCAATGGATCTTGACCGGCGGCAGCGCCAGTTCCTCGGCGATGTTCGTGTTCTTGATGGTCATCGCCTCGTCGAGCGACTTGCCCTTCACCCACTCGGTGACGAGTGAACTCGAGGCGATGGCCGAGCCGCAGCCGTAGGTCTTGAAGCGCGCATCCTCGATCAGCCCGGTGGTCGGGTTGACCTTGATCTGCAACTTCATCACGTCGCCGCAGGCTGGGGCACCGACCATGCCGGTGCCCACGCTCTCGTCGCCCTTCTCGAACGAGCCCACGTTACGCGGGTTCTCATAGTGATCGACGACCTTCTCGCTGTATGCCATGTTCGTACTCCTCAGAAATTAGTGTGCCGCCCACTGGATCGTGCTGATGTCGATGCCGTCCTTGAACATTTCCCATAGCGGCGACAGTTCCCGCAACCGGGCCACACGGTCTTGCAGCGTGGCGATCGCATAATCGATCTCGTCGGCCGTCGTGAAGCGGCCGATGGTCATGCGCAGGCTGGAATGCGCCAGTTCGTCGCTACGGCCAAGCGCACGCAGTACGTAGCTGGGTTCCAGGCTGGCCGAGGTGCAGGCCGAACCTGAAGACACCGCAATGCCCTTGACCCCCATGATCAGCGACTCGCCTTCGACGAAGTTGAAGCTGATGTTCAGGTTGTGCGGCACGCGGCGCTCGAGGTGGCCGTTGATGAAGACCTGCTCGATCTTCGTCAGCCCGGCCACCAGCCGCTGGTGCAGCATTCGGATTCGCTCGTTCTCGGCGCCCATCTCGGCCCGGGCGATGGCAAATGCCTCGCCCATCCCA
>JAHEDN010000440.1 GCA_024641225.1 Burkholderiales bacterium
GGGGCAGTCGGAGAAGAACTGCCGCTCCTTGCCGGACACCGAGCGGTCGACGATCGGCCGCTTGTCGATGTCGTAGCAGCCACCGGCGAGGATCGCGCCGCCGCTGCCGTCGGGCACGCGGTCGCCGGTCATGAACAGCGGCTGGTAGGCGAGCTTCCACGTGCTGCGCACGCCGTCGCCGAAGCTCACCTCGAGCGAGGACTGCACCGAAACGGCGGCCATCTCGGCCGGATCGGCGAGGGTGGGCGCAGGCGTCGGCGTGAAGCGCACCCCGCTGATGCGCGTGCTGACGGGCGCGGGCAGGCTGACGCACGCGATGGGGCCGGCCAGCGGCAGCATCGGCACGCTGGCAAGCAGCTGCAACGCCCGGCGGCGGGAACTGGTGTTTTGCGGATGCATTCAGGTCACGCCCATCCGAAACGCGAGGAACGAATGCTGCACGATCCCGGCGCGCGATGCGCGTAGGGCCGGCGAGTTGGGCATCATGACGGCTTTCGCGTCCGTGCCCGTGCCGATCGAATGCGCAAGTCAAGCGCCGGATTGCTGCTGTACCGACATGCCGCGGGCGCGCTCGAGGTGATGTTGGTTCACCCCGGCGGGCCGTACTGGGCGCGCAAGGACATCGGCGCGTGGTCGATCCCCAAGGGCGAGATCGAAGCCGGGGAGGAGCCGCTCGCCGCGGCGCGGCGCGAATTCGAGGAGGAAACCGGCGGACGGGTCGATGGCGAGTTCCTGCCACTGCCGCCAGTGCGTTTGCGCAGCGGCAAGCAGGTACAGGCCTGGGCCGTGCAGGCCGACTTCGATCCGGAGCAATTGCGCAGCAACCTGTTTTCGATGGAATGGCCGCCGAAGTCAGGCGAGCAGCGCGAGTTTCCGGAGGCCGATCGCGCCGCGTGGTTCGGCATCGACGCGGCGCGAGTGAAGATCCATCCGGGCCAGGCGCCGCTTCTCGAATATCTGCTCATCCGCCTGCGTGCCGGCGAAGGCGGGCGTTGAAGCAGTGACGGCGCGCTGTGCGGGGACATTCGTTGGGAGGACGATCGATGAAGCAGGCATTTCTGACACTGGCACTCGTTGTTCTCGTCGCGGCAGCCGCGGCGCAGGCGCCGCACTCGCATCGGCACGGTTTTTCCGGTGCAGAGCGCTGGGCGAGCGTGTTCGACGATCCGGCGCGCGACGAGTGGCAGAAGCCGCAGCAGGTCGTCGACGCACTGAGGCTCGCTCCCGACATGACGGTGGCGGATATCGGCGCGGGTACCGGCTACTTCACGGTGCGGCTGGCACAGGCGCTGCCGAAAGGGCGCGTCTATGCGGCCGACCTCGAGCCGGACATGGTGGCCTACATTGAGCAGCGTGCGCGGCAGATGAAGCTCGCCAACGTCACCGCAGTACGGGCGGCGGCCGACGACCCGAAGCTGCCGGCGCCCGTCGACCGGGTGCTGATCGTCGACACCTATCACCACATCGAGGCGCGCGAAGCTTATTTCCGCCGTCTCGCCGGCCGCCTCTCGCCGGCCGGCGAAGTGGCGATCATCGACTTCACGCGCGATTCGCCGTTCGGCCCGCCGGTGAGCACGCGGCTGCCGGCGGCCGAGGTGAAGGCCGAAATGCAGCGCGCGGGCTATGCGCTCTCGGCGGAGCACGACTTCCTGCCGCATCAGTATTTCCTGGTGTTTCGACACCAGAAGCGCTGACCATGGCGCACGCGGCGGCCGCGCCGCTCTACCTCGCCATCGACCAGGGCACGCACGCGAGCCGGTCGCTGGTGTTCGATTCGCGCGGCGAGATCGTCGGCCGAGGCGAACAGGAGGTCGCTCTGATTCGCCCGCAGGCCGACTGGGCCGAGCAGGACGCGGAGGAGATCGTCGCCTCGGTGCACGCGGCAGTGGCGCAGGCGGCGGCCGGGTTGGGCTCGCGTGCGCCCGACCTCGCGGCGGCCGGGCTGTCGTGCCAGCGCGCCAGCGCAGTGTGCTGGGACCGCGTCAGCGGCGCGGCGCTGTCGCCGATCTTCAGCTGGCAGGACCGGCGCATGCACGCCTGGATTGATGCGCTGCAGGCGCACGGCGACGAGGTGCATCGCAAGACGGGCCTTTTTCTTTCGCCGCACTACGGTGCCAGCAAGCTGCGCTGGGCGCTCGATCACCTGCCGGCCGTGCGTCGGGCACTGGACGCGGGCCGGCTCGCCTGGGGGCCGATGGCGAGCTTCCTCGCCTTCCGCCTGCTGAAGGAGCGGCCGTTGCTGGCCGATCCCCAGTGCGCGGCGCGCACGCAGCTGTGGAACCTGCAGTCGCGCGATTGGGATGCGGGTCTGCTGCAACTGTT
>JAHEDN010000441.1 GCA_024641225.1 Burkholderiales bacterium
ATGCGAATCTCCTCGAACTGCACGTCGCGCCAGTGGTCGCGCAGGTCGTAGGCGGCGATCAGCGCGTCGGCGACCATGTCTTCGCGGGCGTCAGGCGGTTCCTCGGCGGCGTCGACCTCCGCGTCCTCGTCATCCTCGGGCACCAGCGCGACGATCGCGTCGAGCGCCTCGTTGACGAGTTCAGTCCCTGCCTAGTCTTCCTCGGCCGACTCCCAGTCGTCCCGCGTCAGGTGCACGGCATGCAGGAAGCCGCGTGCCCATAACTCGCCGTAGCGCGGCACGCGCGGGATCTCGCCGGCCCCGACCATCTGCTGCGCGACCTCGCTGTTTTCATCCCAGTCGATCAGGAACGGCACGTAGGCGCGCGGGTCGTCAAGCCGCTCCACCGGCGCATTCAGCGCACCGGCGATCTGGTTGTTCCGTCGCATCAGCAGCGCGAAGAAGCGCTGCGCGGTCTCGCCGTCGGGGAATGCCGGTTCCTCGTCGCCGAAGATGGCGGGCACATACGCGCTCGGCAGCACGACGCGCGGCGCGCAGACCAGCCCGGCCAGAAAGCCGTCGAGCTGCTCCAGGTCCATCGTCGTTTCCGGCGCCCAGTCGGCGGCGAGCATTTCGCCGAGCACATCGAAGTCGGCGTTCGTCAGCGGAGCCTGCAGCGCATTGGGATCGGCGGCGGTCGAGGGCATGGCGATTTGCGGCGACAGATAGCGCATCGTAGCGCCGGCCGCAGCGCGTCAGCGCGTTGCGTCGTTGCGGCTCGCCGCGTCGACCAGGTGCACGATCGAGCGATAAGCGATGCCCGAATGCTGAGCCAGCCCGATCTCGCAGGTGCGCGAGCTGCTGTAGCCCGTGGTGCAATCGACCGGCAGCGAGGCGCGCAGGTCGCGCAGCGCGTGCGCGTTCAGCTCCGGCGTGGTCCAGCCCTTGTCGCCCGCCCAACCGCAGCAGCCAACCCGCTCCGGCTGCACCACAGTCCTGGCGCAGGCGGCGGCCACCGCGCGCAGCGTGGTCTCGAGACCCTGCTTGCGCACGCTGCACACCGGATGCACGGCCACCGTCGCTTCGACCGGAGTCAGGCGCAGTCGCGGCAGCACCAGTGTTTCCAGCGCTTCGCTGATGTCGAGCACCTGGAGCCGGTTCTCGACGAAGCGCTTGATCCGGTAGGCGCAGGGGCTGGTGTCGAACACGATCGGCAGCCGGCCGCCATCGCTTGCCGCTTTCAGCGCGGCTTCGAGTTCGGCGGCTTTCTCGTCGGCGATGGCGGCGAGCCCCTTGCTCTCGAACGGCTGGCCGCAGCACAGCGCGGCCATGCGGTCCGGACAGATCGGCGCGAACCCGGCCCGCCTCAGCACACGGTCGGTGACGGTCGGCACGCTCTCGCCGATGGCGTCGCCGCGCGCTGGCCCCATGGTACGTGCGGCGCAGCTCGGGAAATAGACGATCGGGTCGCCTTGTTCGGTCAATCTCGGCCGCGCAAACCTTGCCGCGCGCGGCAGCAGCGGTGTCCACGGCGCGATTCGGTTGCCCGAGAGCCTGCGCAGGCTGCCGGTCAGTGCGCCCATCGCGCGCGTGCCGACGCCGGCATGCAGCAGGTCGGCACCGGCGAGTGCGGCACGCACACTCGCCGATACCGCGCCGTAATTCGATGCCGCCGCGCGGCCGATGCGGTGCGCCAGCGTGCCGAGCTTCTCGCCGCGCTGCGCCTTGACGAGCTTGCCGGTCTCGATGCCGACCGGGCACGCCGTTGCGCACAGCCCGCAGCCGGCGCAGGTGTCGATCGCGTCGTAGTCGTAGCTGGCGCGCAGGTCTTCCGTGCCCACGCCGGCCCGTTCGCGCTGCGCGATGGCGCGCCAGCTGGCGATCCGCTGCCGCGGCGTGAAAGTAAGCCCGGCCGATGGGCACAGCGGCTCGCAGAAGCCGCACTCGATGCACTTGTCGACGAGTTCGTGCGCGGCCGGCAGGGGCTTGAGGTGCTTCAGGTGCGACTGCGCGTCGTCGTTGAGGATGACGCCGGGATTGAGCAGCCCTTCGGGGTCGAACAGCCGCTTGATCTCGCGCATCAGCGCCACGCCATCGGCGCCCCACTCGAGTTCGACGAACGGCGCCATGTTGCGGCCGGTGCCGTGCTCGGCCTTCAGTGCGCCGTCGTACTTGTTCACCACCAGCTGCGCCACCTCGTCCATGAAGCGTGCGTAGCGCTGCACTTCGGCCGCAGTGCCGAAGTCCTGCGGGAAGGTGAAGTGCAGGTTCCCTTCGAGCGCGTGGCCGAAGATGATCGCGTCGTGGTAGGCGTGCGCGTGCAACA
>JAHEDN010000442.1 GCA_024641225.1 Burkholderiales bacterium
GTGCGCGGCGCATTCTTCGTCGCGCAGGCGGTGGCGCGGCAGATGATCGCTCGCGCCAAGGACGGACCGAACTTCCAGGGCCGCATCGTCAACATCGCCTCGGTGGCCGGACTGCGCGTGCTGCCGCAGATCGGCGTGTACTGCATGAGCAAGGCGGCGGTGATCCACATGACGCGCGCGCAGGCGCTGGAATGGGGCCGCTACGGCATCAACGTCAACGCGATCTGCCCCGGCTACATCCGCACCGAGATCAATGCCGAGCACTGGGACACCGACGCCGGCAAGAAGCTGATCGCCATGCTGCCGCGCCGGCGCGTCGGCGACGCCGCCGACCTCGACGGCACGCTGCTGCTGCTGGTGGCCGAGGAGTCGCAGTTCATCAACGGCGCGATCATCGCCGTCGACGACGGGATGAGCGTGACATGAACACCTTCCGTATCGAGGTGCCGCTGCGCCGGGGCGTCCGGTGAGGCTGTCGCAGGCATGAAGACCTTCCGCATCGAGGTGCCCTTGCGCTGGGGCGACATGGACGCCATGGCGCACGTGAACAACGTCGCCTACTTCCGGCTGATGGAGCAGGCGCGGATCCAGTGGTTCGAGCAGTTCGGCTTCTCGACGCTGCCGAACGAAGGCGCGCCGATCATCGCCCACTGCTCGTGCGACTTCGTCCGCGCGCTGAACTATCCCGGCATCGCGGTCGTCGAGCAGAACGTCACCCGCGTCGGCCGCACCAGCCTCGACCTGAACATCACCATCGGCCGCAGCGACGAGCCCGACGTGATCTATGCCACCGGCCGCAGCGTGCTGGTGTGGTTCGACTACCAGGCGGGCAAGTCGGTGCCGTGGCCGGAATCGATACGCCAGCAGATCACCTGAAGCAGTATCCTTCGCCGCGGCGCCGCGTCAGGTGGCGAGAAGAACCATCAACCGAAGGAGCATCCCAATGAGACTCACCCGCTGGCTGGCGGCAATCGGCATTCTCGGCATCGCGACCGTCGCCGCGACTGCAAACGCGCAGGACATCAAGTTCTTCCGCATCGGCACCGGCGGTACCGCCGGGACCTACTATCCGATCGGAGGCCTGCTCGCCAACGCGATCTCGAATCCTCCGGGATCGCGAGAGTGCGACAAGGGCGGCAGCTGCGGCGTGCCGGGGATGGTGGCCACCGCGGTGGCCTCCAACGGCTCGGTGGCCAACATCAACGCCATCGTCGGCGGCGCGCTGGAATCGGGCTTTTCGCAGTCCGACGTCGCCTACTGGGCGTACACGGGCACCGGTGTCTACGAAGGCAAGCCGAAGGTGCCCGGCCTGCGGCTGATCGCCAACCTCTATCCGGAAAGCATCCATCTGGTGGCGCGCAAGGGCGCCGGCATCAGGACGGTGGCTGATCTGCGCGGCAAGCGGGTTTCGCTCGACGAGCCCGGTTCGGGCACGCTCGTCGACGCACGCATCGTGCTGGGCGCCTTCGGCATCACCGACAAGGACATCAAGGCCGAATTCCTGAAGCCGAACCAGGCCGGCGACAAGCTGCGCGACGGCGCACTCGATGCCTTCTTCTTCGTCGGCGGTTTTCCGGCCGGCGCCATCGCCGAGCTGGCCGCCAGTGGCGCCGGCATCGAACTGGTACCAATCGCCGGCCCGGAAATCGACAAGATGCGCGCGCAGTACACGTTCTTCGCGCCGGACCTGATTCCCGGCAACACCTACAAGGGCGTGGCCGAGGTGAAGACGCTGGCCGTCGGCGCGCAGTGGGTCACGTCGGACAAGCAGGACGCGAACCTGATCTACGAAGTGACCAAGGCGCTGTGGAACGCGAACACGCGCAAGCTGCTCGATTCCGGTCATGCCAAGGGCAAGTCGATCACGCGCGATACGGCACTGGCCGGGGCGGGCATTCCGCTGCATCCGGGCGCCGAGCGCTTCTACAAGGAAGCCGGGCTGCTGAAGTAAGGCAAGCGGCTCTCGCCCCGAAGTGCGAGGGGGGCCGGCGTCAACGCCGGCCCTTTCCTTGCACGCAACCGGAAGCGGACTCATGGCGGCGGATGCGCAGGCCGCGCTCGACGAGGCGCGCCTGCAGGAACTCGAGGAGAAGTTCGACCCGGAGATGCGTTTCCGGCCGACCGTGCCGCCGGCGAGCCAGATCGTCAAGTGGCTGCTGGTCGTGCTGTCGTGCTTCCATTACTACACGGCCGGTTTCGGACTGCTGCGGGAGGCCACGCACCGTGGCGTGCACCTGGCTTTCGTGCTCGGCCTGATCTTCCTGGTCTTCGCGTTTTCGAAGCGCGGCCAGCGCGATCAGCA
>JAHEDN010000443.1 GCA_024641225.1 Burkholderiales bacterium
ATCGTCCACGTCGACTGCGGCTTCCGCTCGGTCGCCTTCGGGCTGGCCGCGGTCGGCGCCGAGTAGCGCGCCGGCGCGCAGCCGTCGCGGCGCCAGTCGCGTGGCCGGTCACGGGCCATCGCCTCGCGCCACCGCCTGCCCTTATCGCTCCATCAGTCTTCGCGGCGGTAACCCCCGTCGTCGACGAAGGCGGCGAATTCGGCATTGCCGACCAGGCGGCGCGACATCGCGAACGGCGCAATCCGGACCTCATGCGCCCACCTTTCGTTGTTGAAGACGAACCCGGCGCCGAGGGCATGCCGAGCGTGTGCCGCATGTAAACAAAGGCCTCGGCGTGCATGTCCTCGTGGAACAGCGACAGCCGGAACAGGTAGAGGCCGGTGTCGCTGTCCTCCGCACGCTCCAGCGCCGCCAGCGTCGCCTCGCGCACCTGTCCGACATAGGGCTTCGGCCTGCATGCGGTCGGGCTGGTCCGGCTCTCAGCGGGTATCGTGCTCGACGCGGCTGGAGTCATACCAGCGGTCGGCGTCGGACAGCATCGAAGGCCGTCGCGGCGCCCCGAAACCCTGCCAGCGAAGGCAGAAGTTCTCGCTAAACCAGGCGAAGTGGCCGTACTCCCAGATCAAGGGGTTGACGATCGGCAGCCGAGCGACATTCAGCTGTCGGTCCGCAAGATCGGCGAGAAGCGCCTTCGTATACTTCGCAGCCGAAAGAAGGCCCTCGCGCAGTGCGACTTTGTCGAGCCCTCGCAGGCTGATCGTGTCCGTAGTGTCGGAGCAAAGATGAGCGACCGCGGCAGGCCGCAGGTGACGATCGTCACCCCCTACCTCGCGGCGGCAAACAATGGTAACTGGCACACGGCCGCGCGCTGGGCGCGCTTTCTTGCCGATGATTACCGCGTGTCCCTCGTCCAATCATGGGACGGATCGCCCTGCGATCTGCTGATCGCCCTGCATGCGCGGCGCTCGGCCGGGTCGATCGACGGTTTCGCCGTCACGCATCCAGGTCGGCCACTCGTGGTGGTGCTCACGGGCACCGACCTGTACCGCGATCTCGCCGTCAGAGAAGAGGCGCGCCGCTCGCTCGATCTGGCTACCAAGCTGGTCGTGCTCAACGAACTCGGTCCGCGCCGGCTGCCGGTCTACATTCGCGACAAGGCCGAAGTGATCCTGCAGTCGGCTCGTCCGCTGCCGGCGGCGCGCAAGCCGGCGCGGCACCTGGCCATCGCGGTGGTCGGCCACCTGCGCGACGAGAAGAATCCGCAGCTGGTGTGGATGCTGCTGGACCGACTGCCGAAGGAACTGCCGCTGTGCATCCGCCACGTCGGCCAGGCAGTCGACGCCGCGCTCGGGAGGGAAGCAGCAAGCGTCGCCTTGCGCGACCCACGCTACCACTGGCTGGGCGGACTGTCGCGCGCGCGCGCGCGGCAGATCATCCGTACCAGTCACCTGCTGCTGCATCCATCGAACATGGAAGGCGGCGCACAGGCCGTGATCGAGGCAGTGCGGTCGCACACGGCAGTACTCGCCAGCGGCATCGACGGCAACGCGGGCCTGCTCGGCGTCGACTACCCGGGGCTGTTTACGGAGAACGACGTCAATGCGGCTCGCGCGCTGCTCCTGCGCGCGGCGCGCGGGCGGGGCTTTCTGCAGCGCCTCAAGCGTCGCTGCGAAGCGCGTGCGCCGCTGTTCAGCCCGGAACGCGAACGCGCGTCGCTGCTGCGGCTTGTGGATAATTGCCTGCACGCATCGAGTGGGAACCCGCGATGAATGCACCTGACGCACCGGCCCTGCGGCTGACCTCGTTTTCACACGGCGGCGGCTGCGGCTGCAAGATCGCGCCCGGCATTCTCAGCCAGATTCTCAAGGGTGCCAGCGGCGCTATTCCGCCGGCACTGCTGGTTGGCATCGAGACAGCCGACGACGCCGCCGTGTACCGGCTCAACGACCAGCAGGCGCTGATCGCCACGACCGACTTCTTCATGCCGATCGTCGACGACCCGTACGATTTCGGCCGTATCGCCGCGACAAATGCAATCTCCGACGTCTACGCGATGGGCGGCACGCCGATCATGGCGCTCGCGCTGGTGGCGATGCCGGTCGACAGACTGCCGCTCGAGGTGATTCGCCGCATCATCGAGGGAGGTGAAGCCGTCTGCGCCGCCGCCGGAATACCAATCGCCGGCGGTCACACGATTGATTCGGTCGAACCGATCTACGGCCTGGTTGCGCTCGGGCTGGCACATCCGGACCGCATCAAGCGCAACAGCGCCGCCCGCGCTGGCGACGTACTCGTACTCGG